>NZ_DAXETW010000065.1:25000-28141 GCF_051155795.1 Longibacter sp. | reverse complement strand
ACCGTCGGAGACGGTAAGGCCCTTCAAGGAAACCTGGCAACGACCTACTCTTCCACCGTAATGGTAGTACCATCGGCGCTGCAGGGCTTAACTACTCTGTTCGGGATGGGAAGAGGTGTACCCCCTGCGCTGTAGTCACCAGGAACTCGTTGCCGCGTCGTCGCGGCGAATGTCTGACACAAAGAGTTCTACGTTCTGTAAGCCGAGTATCTTGAGGCAAACTTGCGTGATAGCACGTGCAAAATAGGGGTGCTAAGCCTCATAGGTAATTAGTACAGCTCGGCTGAACATGTTGCCATGCTTACACCTGCTGCCTATCCACGTTCTCATCTCGAACGACCTATTAGGGAAATCTATTCTTGCGGGGGGCTTGGTGCTTAGATGCTTTCAGCGCTTATCCCTTCCGGACATAGCTACCGAGCGATACACCTGGCGGCATAACTCGTACACTAGCGGTCCGTCCACTTCGGTCCTCTCGTACTAGAAGCAGCTCCGCTCAAATTTCCAACGCCCTCAGTAGATAGGGACCGAACTGTCTCACGACGTTCTGAACCCAGCTCGCGTGCCGCTTTAATGGGCGAACAGCCCAACCCTTGGGACCTTCTTCAGCCCCAGGATGCGACGAGCCGACATCGAGGTGCCAAACCTCCGCGTCGATATGAACTCTTGGCGGAGATAAGCCTGTTATCCCCGGCGTACCTTTTATCCTTTGAGCGATGGCCCTTCCATACAGAACCACCGGATCACTAAGTCCAGCTTTCGCTCCTGTTCGACCTGTATGTCTCACAGTCAAGCACCCTTTTGCCTTTGCACTCTGCGCATGATTACCGACCATGCTGAGGGTACCTTTGAAATCCTCCGTTACAATTTAGGAGGAGACCGCCCCAGTCAAACTACCCGCCTGACAATGTCTCACGACCGGCTCACGGTCGATGGTTAGGCATCAATCAGGATTAGGGCGGTATTCCAAGGGTGACTCCACCACGCCTAGCGACGCAGCTTCAAAGTCTCCCGCCTATCCTGCACAAATCCTGACTAATGTCAATGCCAAGGTGTAGTAAAGGTGCACGGGGTCTTTCCGTCCCACTGAGGGAAGCCGGCGTCTTCACCGGCACCACAATTTCACCGAGCTCGCGGTCGAGACAGTATCCAAATCGTTGCACCATTCGTGCAGGTCGGAACTTACCCGACAAGGAATTTCGCTACCTTAGGACCGTTATAGTTACGGCCGCCGTTTACTGGGGCTTCAGTCGTGAGCTTCACACCCGAAGGTGTTAACACACTCCATTAACCTTCCAGTACCGGGCAGGTGTCAACCCCTATACGTCGTCTTGCGACTTAGCAGAGGTCTGTGTTTTTGTTAAACAGTCGTTTGGATCTGTTCACTGCGACCCACTCTCGCTTTTAGATGAGAGCGGGTGCCCCTTCTCCCGAAGTTACGGGGCTAATTTGCCGAATTCCTTAACCGCGAATCACTCGAGCGCCTGAGGATACTCTCCTCGCCTACCTGTGTCGGTTTAAGATACGAGCACTCGCAACAACGTACGACGCTTTTCTTGACGGCCTGCTTAGGGACTCTATTGGTTTGCCCGTGGGCTCCCCATACTGTCGCGTTTCAGCCTTCACGAGAACCGGATTTACCTAGTTCTCAGCCTACGCGCTTCAACGTGCTAATCCTACAGCACGCGGTCCTTACGCATCCGTGTCACGCCTTACGTTAACGTTTTTGAGTGGTACGGGAATATTAACCCGTTTTCCATCGCCTACGCCTTTCGGCCTCGGCTTAGGTCTCGACTTACCCTGTTCCGATTAACGTTGAACAGGAATTCTTAGGCTTACGGCGGACAGGTTTCTCGCCTGTCTTATCGTTACTCATGCCTACATTTTCTTTTCCAGAAGCTCCACAGCGCTTCACAACACTGCTTCAATGCCGCTGGAATGCTCCCCTACCATGTGCCTAAAAAGACACATTCGAAGCTTCGGCGTTAGGTTTGATGCCCGGTTATTTTCGGCGCTAAACCGCTCGACCAGTGAGCTATTACGCACTCTTTTAATGAATGGCTGCTTCTAAGCCAACATCCTGGTTGTCTATGCAGTCTAACTTCCTTCGTTCAACTTAACCTAAACTTTGGGGCCTTAGCTGTCGATCTGGGTTGTTTCCCTCTCGGACACGGAGCTTATCCCCCGTGCCCTCACTGCCGCGGAACGTCTGACTGGCATTCGGAGTTTGTCTGGGTTTGGTACCCGGTGAAGGGCCCTAGCCCAATCAGTGCTCTACCTCCAGTAGACTTTAACGCGGTGCTGCACCTAAATGCATTTCGGGGAGTACGAGCTATTTCCGGGTTTGATTGGCCTTTCACCCCTACCCACAGCTCATCCGATGACTTTTCAACGTCAGGCGGTTCGGTCCTCCACGCGGTCTTACCCGCGCTTCAACCTGGCCATAGGTAGCTCACCCGGTTTCGCGTCTGCCCCCACTGACTCGTCGCCCTATTCAGACTTGCTTTCGCTGCGGTTTCGACCCTAAAGGTCTTAGCCTTGCCAGGGAGGAGCAACTCGTAGGCTCATTAAGCAAAAGGCACGCTGTCACCCCACGAAGGGGCTCCAACTGCTTGTAAGCTTTTGGTTTCAGGTACTTTTTACTCGCCTATTAGGCGTTCTTTTCACCTTTCCCTCACGGTACTGGTTCACTATCGGTCATGGATGAGTATTTAGCCTTACCAGATGGTGCTGGCGGGTTCCCACAGGATTTCTCCTGTCCCGTGGTACTCAGGGACCCTGCTAGAGTCAGTTGGCTTACGTCTACAGGACTATCACCTTCTGTGGTGCTGCTTTCCAGACAGCTTCGTCTTTGCCGCGTGACTCATAACGCAGGCCCTACAACCCTGATGCAGCCGAAACCACATCAGTTTGGGCTTTTTCCCTTTCGCTCGCCGCTACTCAGGAAATCACTCTTGTTCTCTTTTCCTCCGGCTACTGAGATGTTTCAGTTGGCCGGGTTTGCTCTTAACACCTATGTATTCAGTGCTAAGTGACAGGCTGAACCTGCCAGGTTTCCCCATTCGGACATCTACGGATCTCAGCTCATTTGCAGCTCCCCGTAGCTTATCGCAGCTTATCACGTCCTTCTTCGCCTATCCA
>NZ_DAXETW010000065.1:0-22500 GCF_051155795.1 Longibacter sp. | reverse complement strand
TTGGTGTGCCGCGAAACGGAAAAGAACGGTGCCGCCCTGCGGGACTTCTCCCGCTGGCGGACCACATCTGACCGTCAGCACCTGTGTCCGTTCCGACGAAGCGTGTTAAGAGACGTTGAGTCTCATGAATGCCTCTCAGCACCCACCCTCTCGTCGACGCGGTATCCACATGCATGCTATCGCACGGGTGGATATCCACTGGACAACGCCGCAAGTCGTCAGACATCGCGAGACCATTGGTCCCGGACGTTACTTCATCCGCTCGCGGCGCGTGCGTCATGTCAACGGCGTCCGCTTCCACAGCTTGTTAGCAGCACGGTTCCAGCTTGCCTCTTGAAGAGACAACGACCTTCCCTCGCACCGATATAGTGTGGATCGCGCGGCGAGAACGGGCGAGCCTCTATATATAAGGACTCAACCCCTTCCGTCGACGCATCTGATCTTCCCGTTCACGTGGCCACAACCTGCGTCACAGGCGGTCGCGACCGTGAAGAGAAGGATTCTTTTCTTTCGCTCAGTAAAACACAGAACAGCGCGCTTCTTGTCGCGCGGGAATCGGAAACAGGAGGGGATAGGTGTTGTTTCCCCTCCCTGGTATTGAGTTTCCGCGAAGGCTGGACCCCAGCTGCTCGAAGCGCCTTTAGAGGCTCTCCACTGCTCCCTCCTTCGTTCCTTGGCCTGCGACACGCTCGTTCTTCATATGTCTTCTTCGTCGTTCTTCTCCCGCGCTTCGGATTGGCTTCGGGCGCTGGCCCGGAATCCTTATTTGTGGTCCGGTCTGGGCGGACTTCTTGTCGTTGGAATGGGCGTCTACTTTCTGTTCAACGCCTTACTCATGCCGTCCTACACACGGCATGATGCCGCGATACAGGTCCCGGACGTAATGGATCTACCCTTTACGGAGGCAAAAGAGACGCTCCTTCGACACGATCTTGCCGTCGAGCGGCAGGTCGGTCGATTCAATCCGCGCGTTCCGCAGGATCACGTCGTCGATCAGAACCCGCCGGCCACCTCCAATGTCAAGCCCGGACGCCGGGTATATCTCACCGTTAATAGCGGTACGGCACCGACCGTGTCCGTCCCGGACCTGACAGGTACGTCGCTGCGGGAGGCCCGAAATCGCCTGATGAGTTTAGGCCTCGACGTCGGGGAGGAGCAAGTGGACTCCATCCCCTCCCCCTACGCGCGGACGGTCACCCGCCAGGCTCCGGAACCCGGCGATTCACTCAAGAAAGGGGCGTCCGTCGACATCTGGTACAGTCGCGGCCTCGGCGAGGAGCGCGTGCCCGTGCCCAACGTCCGTGGCCTGCGCGTTGATTTGGCAGAAGCACGTCTCCTTCGACAGCGTCTCCGTAGCGTCATTATCGATCCGACGCCGGCCGATGAAGAGGACCGGACGGCACCCGAAGAACCTGAGACCGGCACCGAGCAAGAGGCCGAGGCGGAAGAGGATCCTAAAACCAGGCTTTGGGTGCGACAACAGGGGCTCGACCCGGGCGTGCGCGTCCGTAGCGGAACGGAGGTGCGACTCTTCGTGACGCCCGACTCAACGGCGGTTCCGAATCCGAGCGCGACACCCGCGGCGCCGTCGCCCGACACGACGGCAGCAGAGGACCCCGGAGACGAGGACGAGCTGTCGTTCTAATACCGGGCCTCGCCGGGCGTACAAGCCCCCGACGATTAATCCTCGGCCGTATATTCCCGGGCCTTGCAACGTGAAAGGGCCGTTTCCCCCACGGGGAACGGCCCTTCTCATTTCCTATCGGATCGTGCACGCCCGCGGCTGGGAACCAGGACGTCCGCATCGCGCCCGCGCATTGAGCGTCTACTCGTCCTGAACAGACACACGGAAGTCCCCGTCGGTCGCGACCTGTACCTGTTCGTCGTGCTTGGTCTGAATCAGACGCCCCGTGTAATCGGGCTGGATGGGATACTCTCGGTGTCCGCGATCGACCAGAACCACGAGCTGGATGGAGGAAGGTCGACCGTACTGAATCACCGCATCGAGCGCGGCGCGGGCCGTTCGGCCGGTGAACAGCACATCGTCGACGAGGATCACGTCGCGCCCGTCGACGTCGGTGTCATCCTTCCGTGCTGCCGGACGCTCGGCGCCATCCGGTTGATCATCACGATACGGCGTGGTGTCGAGGTCGTGTACCGGGACGTCGTGGCCTTCAATCTCCGCGATTTCCTGTGCGAGGGCCCGTGCGAGGGGAACGCCGCTTTCGCGAATACCGAAGAGTTCAAGGGTCCGTGCGCCCCGGTTTCGTTCGACGATTTCGTACGCGAGGCGGCGGAGCGTCCGGCGGATGCGCCGGGGAGACATGATCTCGACGGTCGACATGAACGACGATGTACAGGACGGATGAGGTGAGAGATGGACACGCGCGAGCGGTTACTTACGACCCCGAGGCCTCGGCGGGCTCCGGCTCATCCTCGCTGGCACGGTTCGGGCAGTTCTCCCGGATACAGTGGCCGTACATGTTCAGCGAGTGGTGCTTGATTTCGAACTCGTAGATTTCGGCAACCATCTCTTGAATGCTCTGGAGGCGCGGATCGCAGAACTCGAAGAGCTCGTTGCAATCCATACAGATCAGATGGTCGTGCTGCCAGTAGCTGTACGCCCGCTCGTACTTCGCCTGATTCTTCCCGAACTGATGGCGAACCACGAGCTCGCATTCCATCAGCAGTTCCAGGGTGTTGTACACGGTCGCCCGGCTCACGCGGGTGCCGTCCTGCTTGAGGCGCAGGTACAGTTCGTCGGCATCGACGTGATCGTCCGTCTTATAAATCTCCTCGAGCACCGAGAAGCGCTCGGGCGTCTGGCGCTTGTTCCGCTTTTTGAGAAACGCCTCGAAGATCGATCGCACTTCGTCGAGCTTTTGCTGCGGCAACGTCGACATGAGCGTCCGTGTGAAACCTGGAGTAGCAAAAATAGACGGGCGGAGGCCGGCCATCTACCCCGCCCGAGATCCGTGTCGGGTGAACCGGTGCTCGAACATGGGGTTCCTGCTCAGCCCTCCGCCCTGGCGGCTGCAAGCAGCCGGTCCACGTCCGCCTGAACGCGGTTCTGGATGGCCGTAATCGACGGCGTGCCGTCCAGCCGAAGAAACCGGTCGGGCTCTTGCCGGGCGAGGCGATCGTACGCGGCAGCGACCCGCTCGTAGAAGCCATCCGAGGCCCCCTCCATGCGATCCGGACCGACGTCGGATCGATTTCGGCGCGCAAGCGCAGTACCGGCGTCGACCTCGACGAGATAAGTACGGTCCGGGACGAGGCCGCCCGTCGCCCGCTGGTGAAGGCTGTTTAACCAGTCGATGTCCACGTCTTCCACGGCGACATCACGGCCCGCCCCCTGGTATGCGGTGCTGGAATCGTAGAACCGGTCGCAGATGACGACGCGGCGTTCGTCCAGAGCGGGCTGAATCTTCTCGCGGCAAAGCTGCGCTCGGGCCGCGGAGAAGAGCAACAGTTCGGCCATGGGCTCGATCCGAACCTCCTCGTTCAGGAGCAGGGACCGGATCTTTTCCGATAGATCCGTTCCGCCGGGCTCCCGCACCATCAACGGGTTTTGCCCCGCCTCTAACAGGTAGTCATATAAGAGGCGAGCCTGCGTGCTCTTGCCACTTCCGTCGATTCCCTCGAATGATATCAGCACCATACAGTTGGTATTCGTAAATGAAGCGGGCCCAGGGGGGTGGCATAGCCCGTGCGATACGGAACGCTGTACTAATCCGGAGGTAACGCTTTCCCATGAAGGGGTCTTGGCGTGCACCACACGGCACTTTCCAGTGAAAGCCTCGTTCCAGGTCCTCCGGAAACCCTACCAGGCACGCGTCCGGTGCGCACGCATTCACAACGAAAAGACGATGTTCAGACGCATGGTCTCTTCTTGCAACTGAACGGACGTGCGCAGTATAATGAAGCACCCCATGCCCCGGCCGGTCCTAACCGTTCCGGCGGCTCTCCGCACAACGTGCTCCCCCGACGAACCAGCAACCGGCGCGACATGAGCATGTTCGACTTCGGCTTCGACGATCACGAGGACTCGGCCTACGAGTCCCATGTGCGTGAACTCGTCGCGTCCTACGAGGACGATCCGGATTCCTACTTCGACTCCAGTGCCCTGGAGGATATTGCGTCGTACTATTTTGAGCGTGGGAAACTGGAAAAGGCCCTGGAGGTAATCGACCACCTCTTGCATCTGCACTCGTACACGTCCGATGGGTGGATGCGTCGCGGCATCTTGCTGAATAATCTGGGCCGACATGAGGAAGCGCTCGAAGCGTACCGCGAAGCGCTATCGCTGAATCCCGTCGACACCGAAACGCTCATCAACCAGGGCATCACGCTCGACAGTCTCGGGCGCACCGACGAAGCGCTTGCGTCATATGACGAGGCCCTCGCGATCAATCCCCGTCACAGCGAGGCTCTCTTTAACCGCGGTATTACGCTGGAGCGAAATGACCAGCTCGAAGACGCCGTGGAGGCGTTCCAGGCCTGTGCAGACCTCGACCCGGAGCATCCCGAGGTGTGGTACGAGCTCGGCTACTGCTACGATCGGCTCGAGGACGACGAGGAGAGCGTCGAGTGCTATGATCGGCACCTGGACGTCGACCCGTACTCCCAGGATGCCTGGTACAACCGGGGAATTGTACTCAACCGGATGGGCCGCTTCGAGGATGCAGTCTCCAGTTACGAGATGGCAATCGCCATCCAGGACGATTTTGCGTCCGCACACTACAATCGGGGCAACGCACTCGCCAACCTCGGCGCGCTGGATGAGGCCGTCGAGAGCTATCAGCGCGTTCTCGAACTGGAAGGGCCAGATGCGGCGACGTATTATAACATCGCGCTCGCGTACGAAGAGCAGGAAGCGTTCGACGAGGCCTTTGACTATTACGAACAGGCCCTGGACGAGGAATCGACCTATCCGGAGGCGTGGTACGGCCTCGGGAGCTGCTACGACGCCTACGGTCAGTTCGACTCGGCGATCGACTGCTTCGAGCGGTCCATCGATCTGGATCCCGGCTCGCCGAAGTTCTGGCGCGCAAAAGCGGATTCCGCCTACAAAGCCGGTCGCGTGAATGCGGCGCTCGATGCGTACCGGAATGCGGTAGATCTCGACGACACCAATGAGCATGCGTGGGTCGGCTATGCGGAGACGCTCTTCGAGTCGCAACGCCCGGAGAAAGCCCTTGAAGCCTATCGTCAGGCGCTGCAACTGGCACCGGACTCCGCCGGCACGTACTTCCGCCAGGCCAAAGCCCTGCTCGCCCTTGGACGAGCCGACGAGACGATCCGCTCGCTGAAAACCGCCTTCCGGCTGGATCCGGCGACCAAGGAAGAATTCCGCTTCGCCTACCCCGACCTCTACCGCAACGACCAGGTTCGGCAGATGCTGGGGCTGGAGCGTCGCTGAGTCCGCCACCTGACGGGGCCGTCACTCCCGCGTTCACGTCGCAATCGATAGGCCGGTGCCCGCTCGCACCGGCCTTTTTCCATGCCTCCACGCCGCTTTCATTCCCCGCCCGCTTCACGATGATCCGTACGCTGCTCCGCTTTTTTGCCTCCGGTCTTCTCATGGGCGGTGCCGACATCATTCCGGGCGTCAGCGGCGGGACAATGGCGTTGATCGTCGGCGTGTACGAACGCCTCGTCGCGGCGGTGTCTTCGGCGACGTCGCTCGCCGTGGCGCTGGCCCGATTCAACCTGGACGAAGCCCGCACACACGCTCGGGCCATTCCGTGGATTCTCGTGCTACCACTCGGAGCCGGTATTCTGGTCGCCGCCGCGGTAGGCGCGCGAACCATTCCGCCGCTCATGGAGGCATATCCTCAGCAGATGAACGGGCTGTTCCTCGGACTCGTCGCGGCGTCGCTGGTGATTCCGGCTCTCCGCATCGACGAGTTTCGCCCGGTATACGGCGTGACAGCGACCGCTTTCGGGATTGTCACCTTCTTTCTTGTCGGCCTCCCCGTTTTTGGGGCGGATAACCCCGGCTTGCTTCGCGTGTTCGCTTCCGCCGCGGTCGCGATCTGCGCGATGATCCTTCCAGGCATTAGCGGCGCATTTCTCCTGAAAGCCCTCGGCATTTACGAGCCAACGCTGGAAGCCCTCAACGGCGTGATCGAGCTCGATGCCTCGCATCTACCGTTCGTGCTGACATTCGGCGCCGGCGCGGTCGTCGGTCTGGGCTCTTTCGCAAAGCTACTGGACTGGCTCCTCGCCCACCGGCATGACATTACGATGGCCGCGCTCCTCGGCCTGATCGCCGGCGCGCTGCGTGCCCTCTGGCCGTACGTTACGCCCGACAACGGCCTCCGCGGTCCCACGGCAGGCGAACCGATCGCCCCGGTCATCGCCCTCTGCTTGACCGGTTTCGTCGCGGTGATGGCGCTTATCTGGTGGTCCCGGCGCGCCCATCGGGCAGAAGCAAGTGCAGGGGCATAACCGTGCTGCGTTTCCCGGAATCCACGTGCCGATTTTCTCGGCGCCATCCCCTATGTTGGAGACTCCGGCCTCTGGACCCCTGAATCTCTCTTTCCACGACGTATCGCCGCCCATGCGTCTGCTGCTCCCCCTCCTTGCCGCTACCATCCTCGTTGTCGGTTCAGGATGTTCGGCCGGCGGGACGGCTGCTCCGTCCACCGCCCGGTCGCCCGACACGAAGGATTCGCTACGGACCGAGGTGGTACGCCTTCGCGATGAGGTCCGCACGTTGCGCGACTCGCTACAGTTCTACGACGACGTGGACTCCGGGCAATACTACCGCGAACAGCGAGCACTTCGGGACCAGATGGCGCGGATGACCTATGAGCTCGACGCGCTCCGCGACGGCGGACAGACGCTTTCGGAGGAGCGCGTCGATCAACTCTTCGAGCCGGCCTCCGCAACCCTCACCGAGGCCGGGCGCAACGCACTCAAACCGGTAGCCGCCCAGCTCCGGCAAGCGTATCCCGAGCGCGAGATCCGGGTTGAAGGGCACTCGGACGATACCCCGCTCGGCGAATCGATGAAAGAGACTTACCCGAGCAACTGGGAGCTCTCGACCGCCCGCGCGTCCGCGATCGTCCGCACCCTGATTGATCTAAGCGGGATGGACGCCGATCAGTTCATGGCCGTGGGATACGGCGCGACGCGTCCCGTCGCAAGTAACGAGACGGCGGCGGGCCGCCGTGCGAATCGCCGCGTGCGGATTGCCGTTCTTCCCGCGCCGCGCGACTACACGCGTCCGTTCGAAACGTCCTGGTAAGAAACGGACCGCCGGTTCCCTGCTTCTCCTCTTCTATTCCCTCTCGTACGTCTCCATGGCCCGTCTCCTCCGTCGCATTCTCTTCTCGGTCCTGGCCGTGGTCGCCGTCGGGGCCGGACTCTGGTTCTGGGCCTCGTCCGGGACGCTCTCCAGCGACGAACTCGCGCAAACGCGCACGTACGCCGAAGCCGATTCGGTCTCGGACACGCTCTCGGTGATGACGTACAACATCGGCTACCTGTCGGGGATGACGAACAATCTGCCGGTGGAGCGGGATCGCGCCCTCTTCGATAGCAATCTCGCGTCTGCGATCGATATGCTGGACCGGGTCGACCCGGACGTGATTGCCGTTCAGGAGATCGACTTCGACGCCGGCCGCTCCTTTCACGTTCACCAACTCGACACGCTCGCCCGGCGCCTGTCTTACCTGACCGCTGCGCAAGCTGTGAACTGGGACGTCCGATACCTTCCCTTTCCGTACGGCTGGCCGAGCGTTCACTTCGGGCGAGTGCTTTCCGGTCAGGCGATCTTGAGCCGCTACCCGATCGTGGACCACCGTCGCCAGGTCCTGGCGAAAACGTCCAGACCCTATGTGAGCCGCGTGTTTTATCTGGATCGCCTCGCACAGGTGGCCGACGTCGTGATCGGCAGCGACACCCTCAGCATTGTCAACGTTCACCTCGAAGCGTTCGAGCAACCGGTGCGAGAGACGCAGGCGGCGGAGGTCCGAGAGCTGGTGGCGCCGCTTCTTGCATCCGGCCGGCCTGTGCTGCTCGTCGGGGACTTCAACGCGGTGCCGGACGACGCCAGCGATGAGACGCTTCGCCGCGTCACGTCCGGCCTTTCCCTGAATCGAGCGATGCCCGATACGACGCAGCACGCCGGCACCTATCCGGGTGACGACCCGAAGCGATTGATCGATCACATCTTTTACGCTACGGAGCGCATCGTTCCGATCGGGACGCGGATCGATTGTGGGCCGCCCGATGCACCGCCGTCGGACCACTGTGCCGTCACCATGACATTTCGGCTCTCCGCCGACGAGAACAACGCGCTATAGTCCGCCGTGCGGGGGCTTGTGGCAGGCTACGGCCCGAGTACCCGGAGCAGGATGTGAACGAACGACGCCACACCCGCCAGCGCGGTACACGCCACACCGAGACGCGTAATGTGGGGTCGGCGGTCGCCAGCAGCGCCGACAAGCAAAATGCCGGCGGCGAGAAGAACGCTCAGTGACGCAAGACCGACATCTCCGAGGATCGCGAAAACCCCAGACAGGCAGAGCAGAGAAAGGCCTGTGGTAAGGGGCAGCGGAGAAACAGACGCGGCTTCCGGTTCACGCGCCGCTGCAGGAGGCTCAGACATGGGTCCGGGAAGATCTGTGACAGTCGAAGGCGCCTTCACCTGCACCCTCAATTCGGAACTCATCGACGGATGAACGCCGGATGGAGTTCCGATGAAGGGCGTTGCCGACCGCGCGCGAACGGGAGATGGACCGTGCCGCCTCGTCCCTGAGGTGAGCGGGTCCGGTGTATCTAACCCAGGCCGGTCGCTACGGCATTCCTGCCACCTGGGTGATCACGTCAATCCCCATGAAGAAGACGGCAAGCGCGAGGCCGACGTACGCATATCGACGTTGACGGTCGTCATTTTCCGCTTCGCCCTGCGCAAGCAGCAGGAGTGCCCCACTGAGGGTAACCACGGCTGCAATCATCCACGTGTCCCGGAAATAGACAAACGGAAGCCCCGTCACCGCCACCACGAGGGCAGCGATACGGAGCGTTCCGGGTTCGAGCACGCGTGACGAGTCCGCCATAGCGCGGACGGGGGTCGGTCGGAAGGGGCCTGTCAGGCTGCAGCGGGTTGGCGTGACTCCGGCTCTTCCTCCGTTTCGGCCGTCCAGTTTCGGGCCTCGGCAATCTTCTCGCACTGGTGACACCGGACGTCCCGGTTCTTCGCCTTGAAGCACGGCCGGGTGTTCCACGCTGCCGGGGCCTCCGGCAGATTGACCTGCGCCGCCGTCACCTCAGCCAGCGTTTCGATAAACTTCGGGTGGCTGTTCAGGGCCGGCATGACGTGGTAGTGCGGAATGACCACATCGTCATCCTCCTCGAGCTCTTCCGGAATCTCGATCGCAAGCTCGTAACTCGTCTCGATGTGCTCCGTGACGAATGCCACCGGGATGACGAGAACAGCGTCTTTGCCTTCCTCCTCGTGGAGTCGAACCAGCTCATCCGGCGTGCCCGGCGTCAGCCATTCGGCGGGGCCGACCTTGCTCTGGAACGCCGTCGTAAACTCGCGGTCGTGTTCGCGGTGCTCCATCACATGCTTCACCGTGGAGTGCACGAGGCAGCAGTACGGGTCGCGCCGCTTCTTCATCTCCTTGACCGGCGTGCCGTGCGCAGAAAAAAGGAGATGGACATCATCTCGGATCTCCTCCGGGAATTTCTGAAGTCCCTCGTCGATGCGATCGGAGATCGCCTGGACGTACTTCGGGTACGCGGCATACTCGAAGACGTAGGACGTTGGCCAGTCTGGGATCTCGCCCGCCTTCTCCAGCTCTTTCCAGTAGGAGAGCGACGCGCCCGTGGTGGTTTTCGAGTATTGCGGGTAGAGCGGAAGGAGGACGACCTTATCCACGCCGTCCTCTTCCATTTGGCGGGCCGCCTCTTCACTGAACGGTTTCCAGTACCGCATCGCGATGTAGGTCTTGAACGTCGCACCGGAGGATTCCCCGTAGCGCTCGTTCAGCATAGCTTCGAGGCGATCGGACTGATCCCGTGTCAGCTCGTTAATCGGCGAGCCACCGCTTTCGTCGATCTCGGCATAGTCTTCGGCCACGGACGGTGCGCGGAGCTTCGAGATCAGCTTACACACGGGGTGACGAAGGAATCCCGGGAGGGGGATGTCGATAATCGCCGGATCCATGAACAGGTTATAGAGAAACGGGCGTACCGTCTCTTGTGAGTCCGGCCCTCCGAGGTTGAGCAATACGACGCCGACGGTATCGCCCGGATCGACATCCAGCGCGTCGGCCGAAAAGAAGGAGCCGTCGACGATGCGCTGGTCCTGATTGTAGTTTTCGTAGTTGTAGCGACGCAAAAAATCGCGGGGCGTCATGGGCGAGCGGGATCAGTAGGGTACATCGACGTGATTCGTGCGCGACGTGTACGCCCCAACGCATCGACCGTGCACGTCCCGGACGGGATGTTGCACGCCTGTAACGATCGTGTGGTACCGACGAAACGGAAGGGCTTTTGGGATACGTGCTTCATCGCGGGTATGCGATAAACGGTGCGATCCAGCTCGGGTTCGAGCACATAAGATCTTCGCCGTCAGCAAATACTGCCGCCGAATACGGATTCGGCCTGACATTCGTTCGTTTCGACCGGATGCCGCGGAGCGGCATTCAGCACACAATGAACACCTCAATATGACAATATTTTTGCGACAACCGGGCCACCCTCGCTTCAGCACCCGCCAGACGCCCATAATGTAGCTTAGTCGCGCTCTGCATCAGACTCGACCCATGCCCGGGGACAATGCGAGATCGGCTTTCTCCAGCCAATCTGAAGGCCCAATTTTGTGAAGGGCACGGCCAAATCGCCGCAATACCCGCTGCATATGAGCAATAGATGAAGCATTGACGAAGCCGACTGTCAGGGTCGGTATTCGCCGGTGAAGTCAGGAGCGGTCGTCGTACGGGGTAGCTTCCACCGCGGACGGGCCGGTTTCCGCCGAGCCGTTTCCGTGATAGTCGCCGGAGCCCGACTCCCCGTTGCCTTCGTGGACGCCCGCGGCGCGATCCTCCATCCATTGAAGGAGAGACGGAAGGAAGAGGACAGCGGACAGAAGCGTCGTCCCGATGCCGACGACGGCGAGCGATCCGATCGAGTTCAGGCCCGGGTGAAAGCTGAGGAGGAGCCCGCCGAATCCCATCATCGTCGTGAGCGAACCGATCGTCACGTGCTCTCCGGTCGAGCGAAGAACCCGGAAGATGGAGCCCCGGCCCTCTTCGCGGTAGCGATGGACGAGGTGAACACCCGCGTCATTCCCGATGCCAAGCACCGCCGGCAAGACGATCATGTTGTAGAAATTGAGCATAAGCCCGAAGATCTCCATCAACAAGAGCATCCAGAGAATGCCAACCACAAGTGGGACCAGCGCGAGAGCAGCCCAGCGCACGGCTCGGAAGTTGGCGTACATCAGAAGGGCGACAATCAAGAAGGTACCCAGCACCATCCACGGCGCTTCGCTGCGCATGATGCGCAGCATGTCCGCGGCGACGAGGGACGTGGATGCCGCGTGGTAGACCTCGCCGTCGTCCGTGCGGATGGTCCCGACGTCCTGGAGAAAGGCGATGGATTTGCGCCCGTCGGAGAGACCCACTGACGGGTAAATCATGACGAAGGTGCCGATCTCGCCGGACTTCGTTGTGAACTGTTTGCGCAGAAAGTCGGGGAGCTGGTCGAGGTCGATGGCTGTCGTGGTTTGAGCGGCACGCCGCAGCTTATCGATCGCTTCGCCCTCCTGATTCCGGAGGTACTTGTTGTTTTCCAGCAGATCCCGGATCTGGGCGATCCGGTTCAGCTTTGCCTGGCGGGCCGAATCCGCAAGCGGGAATCGCTCCTGCAGACTCTCCACGCTCAGGATCGTCGGCGACGTGGTGTCGCGCCGCGCTTTTTCCCGCACGGCCTCCACGATGGCGGGCACCTCTTCGGGCGAGTCTGCCACGATGTATGCCGGGTTCCGCTTCGAGGGGCCGCTGGACGTATCGGCGGCCGACACCCGGTCGATGACTTCGTTGCGCTCCTCGTATTGCGTATACTCGGGTTCGAGCGCGCCAAAGTCGTACTGAAAGCCGACTTTCGGGATGAGGAGCAGTGCGGCAACGACGGCGAGTCCGCTGGCCAGTACGATCGGGCGGGCCGCAGGGAAGCGCCGGTCCCGGCCCGAGCCGTTGATGTCGCCAGAAGCGTGCCCGGTGCCCGAGGTCGCCACAGCTGCATTCCGGCGCAGGTCCAGCAGGTTCGAGCGCTCAAGCAGGGCCAGCAGCGCCGGCATCACGACCGTCATCGCAATCAGAGCAAACAGGACGCCGGTCCCGGCGATGGCGCCGAACTCGCTGAAGCCTTTGAAGTCCGCTGGCGTGAGCACGAACAGCGCGGCAGCCGTCGTGAACGCGCCAATGGCGATGGCCTGACCGGTGGACACGAACGTCGTTTCAACGGCGTCGGTAATGCCGTGTCCCTCCGCCCGTTCTTCGGCGTACCGCCCGTAGAAGTGGATCCCGAAGTCGATACCCAGACCAAAGAGGACCAGGCCCAGCGTCGAGGTCATCAGCGTGAGGCGCTCGAACAGCACGTACGCGACCCCGCCGGTCCATGCGAGACTCATGAGAAGGGGGATGCCGATCACCAGCCCCATGATGGGCGTTCGCAGGAACTCCTGTAGCATCACACGGGGACGGAAGCGGCCTCGTCCCGCCCGAGCAGCGTTCGCTTTGTAGAAGAAGTACCCGACAACGAGCAGGATCACCGCGAGGATGCCCGTCCCGAAGGACCCCGAGACGTCATTCCAGATCGTGTTGACCTCGACCAGGCGTCGGTACAGTCGCCCGCCGAGGGTCACCTCCATCTTCGCGTTGTAGGAAGTCGGCTCGACCTCATCGACCAGCTCGCGCAGGTCGCTGTAAAGCTGATCGATGAAGGCGATGTCCGTATTGGTTCCGCCCGGGTAGAAGCGCAGAACCATCGTGGTAGAGTCCGGCGAGACGGGGTATCGTTTCCCTACCAGATCGTCGTACATCGCCTCCAACTCGCGACCCGACGCGTCGCTGTCCCCTTCCTCCTCGTCCAGGTCGAAGTAGAACGGGTTGGCTTCAAGCTTGGCCTGCTCGATCTGGTCGTCGAGATAGTTTTCGACCTGTGTGAGCTCAGCATCCGAGGCAAAGTAGAGGGCGTTGTCCTTCAGGTATTCGACGTCGCGCTGGTACTCGACGCGCGTCAAGTACGGCTGTCCGTCCGGGCCCTCCATGTCGAGCGCTCGTGGAATGAGCGCTTCGGCGAATGCCTTATTGGAATCGAACGAAGGACTCGTAATCGCAACGGCCACATCACTCTCCCCGCCGACGGTTTCCTTCAACTGATTCAGCGCCTGAACGGTTGGCCGGTCCTCCGGGATGAGGTTCGCCAGGTCGGAGTCGATCGTCAGGTTGCGTGCCAGCATGCCTCCGGCGACCGTCAGCAGAACGGCGGCGAGAAGCACCCAGCCGGCACGACGGACCACGCCGCGAATGAAGGGGCGGAGGTGTTCGAAGAGGCGATGCATGAAACCGGTATTCGGTGAGGTCAGGTCGTGGGCGTTCGGTACCGTACGAAAGAAACCGCATAAAGGAAGCGGTCGCAGATCCCCCCCGGGGAAGGCGGGTCTGCGCCGGACCCGAGAGATTAGTTATCGTCCCGGGTGAACGGCGGAAGCAGGCGGATGTCATCGAAATGGATCTCCGCCCGATCGCCAGTCGTGTCGGAGTCGCTCCAGAAGGTGATCGACAGCGGCCGATCCGGCGGTGCTTCTCCGAAGACCTGTCTGTAATCGCTCGGGATGTCGCGCATCACCTTCTTCCACTCGCCCAGCCGCGGCTCACGTGCGGAGTCGACCACGATCACTTTCAACGGCCCGAACGAGACCACCGAGCCGACAGGCAGAGACGAGCTATATGTGTACTTGATGCTCTTCGGCCGGCCCAGCCAGTCCGACCCGAACGTGACGTAGAGCGCCCCGCCCGTATCGTTTTCCCCGCGTTCGCTGGCTCCCTCTGGCAGGTCGACCGCGCGCCAGCGCCAGGCGATACGGGGATGCGTATTCAGGTTCCAGTCAAATTCCTTGCCGTTCCGCTGAGTATAACGAAGGGCCTCGTTCTCTGTGACAACGCGGAGATAGCCGTTGCCGCCCGATTTCTCGACCTCGACGGTCTCGCCGGGCTCACTCGCCTCCTCGGGAGGAATGGTGCTCTTGTCTCGCTTGACGAAGACCCATTGACCGGGAAAGGTCCCCGCCTTGTACGAATCGAAATCATCCACGATAATCGGCGCCGGTGCGTTCTGGTCAGTGCCTGCGGCAGCCGACGGTTGCGCATCTACGGCGGTCGATCCACCCAGTAGGAGTACGGCCAGAAGGGCGAACAGGAGGATCGAGGAACGCCGGCCCGGAATGAGGACGACGTGTAGAGCGGGACGCTCCATATCAGTATCGATATTATACGGAAGTCGGGACCATGTAGCCGCTTGCGCTCATGGTGAGGTAACGCCGCACGAGTGGCGTCCGGAATCACTTAACGGCAAACTCATGACCGTTCGTACGTTGCGTCGCTCGGGTGCATCCCGGAATGTCAGCATATGATACCCGGCGCGACCATGCTGGTTTGCCCAGCAGGACGCCTCGCAGGAAACGATTCAGACATTCGGACACGAGCAGCGTGCATCCGTTACGGTCGTTAGAATCCGTCAACTGCTCCAAGCACCGGAACAAACGTCTTTACGTTGTTCGTACATGTTGTTACATACTGGATTACACACCGGCGGCCGGTTCCAGATTCGATCGATTGCGCTGAGCATTGGCGCACCGCTGAACGACAAAATAATGCTCCAGTGCTGTAACGCCGCGGGGGGTTTTTGATCGTATCCATCAACGGGCTGCCGAAAGATTTCGACACATGGACGGCCGCCTTCGCGGTCACGCCCCCATATAGTGGCGCAGGGGAAAGACTGCTTCGTTCCGAGTCGATCCTCTCTTCCCGTCTCCCTGTTTTCTGCCAACACGTCAATTTCATGCGGTCATATCAGAAAGCGATTCGCATTGTCGGGGGCACGCTCGTCGTGTACGCCCTTCTTGTTGCCAGTCACCTCGGGGAGTTCTGGCCGTTCAGCATCTACCCGATGTTCTCGCAGGCCGGTAATCCGTGGACGCGCGCCATCGTCCGGCAGGTACCGCCGGAGGCCGAGGCCGTCGACTGGCGGACGATCCGCCTCGAGAACCTCCCCGGTGAGTCCTTCGGCATGGTCGAGAACGGCATCAACCAGAATGACGTCGCCAACTACCTCTCGAAAACCGACGTCTGGACGACACAGCGCCTGCGCGGCTTCCGAAGCATGTTCGATTCCAATCACGAGTTCGGTCCGCCGCTCCGCGTGTACCGCGTCCGCGGCACATTGCGGAGTGACTCGGTGGATATTGACGCAATGCCGGTCATGCAGATCATGGCGGATACGACGTTTTTCCACCCGAATGTCGCGGTCCAACTCGACCCGTCATCCGACCCGGCGTCGTACGCCAGCCGGTGACCTGCACCGACCACCGGCAGATCGTCATCTGAAGACTTTTCCCCCTGAGACAGAAAGGGACCGGCTATGAAGGCTTACGTACACGCACTCGCCCGCCAGCTCTTTGATTTCGAAAGCGACGAGTCGTGGGGGGACATCTGGCACTTCCGACTGGTCGAACTCTTCCTCATCGGGTACACACTTGACTATGTCTGGAGCTGGGGCGCCTACATCCAGACGAACATCTCCGAGGTGATGCTGCCGCTCGGCCTGGCGCAGTATATCGACGTGTCGTTCATGTTCGACCACAACGTCGCGCTCTGGAACGCGGGTCTCATCACCCTCATGCTTGGCCTGGGGCTCTTTCGCGCCTGGCGACCGGCCTACGGCATCGCGCTCCTCTTTTTCCACTTCCAATACGTTGCCCGATACTCCCTCGGCGAGATCTCGCATGGTTCGAATCTGGTCGGGATGGGCATCCTTCTCCTCGGCATTGCCCATCTTCTCTACACCGGCGCATCGGAGCGGAGGCGATTCATGTGGGGATCGCTGTACTTCTTCATCGGGCTCGGGTACACATCCGCTGCGGTGTGCAAGATGATCGGCACCGGCCTTTACTGGCCCGACGGGCATCACCTCATGATGTGGATTAGCGAACGCAAGGTCGACGTCCTGTCCAAATTCGGGGCATTCGATCCCAACATCCTGCAGGAGCTCGTCCTTGGCGACTATCGGTGGGGCACCCTGATCCTCCTCTTCGGCCTGCTCGCAGAAGCGGGAAGCTTCCTCATGTGGTTCCGCAAATTCCGGTATTACATCGTGATGCTGGTCGTCTCGATGCACTTCGGAATCGTCGTCTCGATGAATATCTTTTTCGAGGCCTCAACCTACTTCCTCATTCTGATCGGGCTTCCCTGGAACGTCATCCTCGATGCGGGTCGCCGGCGCGTCCAGGGTATGCTGAACAAAGGTGTATCATCTCCCGGAAAGCAGTCGTGGGCATGATGTGAGTTATGCACGGCTGCCGGCGCGGCGGATCCAGACGGGACAGCACGTGTAGGTGCGTCTGCAGCCGGTTTCCGCATCTGCTCCTGATCCCCTCATGCGCCTCCTCTTCGTCACGCAGGACTTCCCGCCCGATGTCGGAGGCATACAGACCTACTCCTGGGAACTGGTGCGGCGGTGGGCGGAAAAGGTTGCGGTGCATGTCGTCGCGCCGGACCGGCCCAATGCAGCGGAGATCGACGCGTCCCTGGCGGCCTCGGTCTCACGCGTACATTCCGCTCCGGAGATGTTGCCGATCCGCGGGATCCCGAGCGTGATCCGGGACGCGCGCACCACCCGGCCGGATCTCGCCTTTCACGCGCAATGGCAGACCGTGGGGGCGTCGTTTCTTTCCCGCCGGCTGACGGGCTATCCACGCCGCATCGTGTGCGCCGCTCACGGCCGGGAAATCCTGTTCAACCCGGCCGCATCCGTGCCCGTCGCCCGTGCCGGATATGACGGCCTGCGTCGCCTCCTCCTTCGCGTCCCTGACCTGTTCGTCCCCGTCAGCCGCTATACGGCGGGATTACTTCACCGGGAGGGCGTCGACCCGTCCCGGACCCGGGTTGTGCCCAACGGGGTGGACCCGGACCGCTTCCACCCGACCGATGCTGCCGACCTGCGTCGTCGCCTTGGCGTAAGCGACCGGCCCATGATACTGACGGTCGGCCGCCTCGTCCCCCGAAAAGGGATCGACACGACGATTCGTGCTTTGCCGGCCCTGCAGCGGCAGATTCCCGACGTACGGTACGTGATCGTCGGATCCGGACCGGACCGGGAGCGCCTTGAGGACCTGGTCGACACGTTCAGCGTCCGGGACGCGGTTCACTTCGCCGGGCAGGTTCCCTGGAAGGACCTCCTTCTCTACTACAACGCGGCCGACATCTTCGTGATGCCCTCGCGTGAGGACCCGCCCGATGTGGAAGGCTTCGGCCTCGTATTTCTGGAAGCGAATGCCTGCGGTACACCCGCCGTGGGTGCGGCATCAGGGGGCGTACCCGATGCCATCGTAGACGGAGAAACCGGCCGACTCGTCCCGCCCGCGGATCCCGGGGCCCTTGCTACGGTCCTGGGCGAATTGCTTCAAGACCCCGATCGAGTCCAAGCGATGGGGCGTGCAGGACGGCGGCGTGCCGAGGGGGAGGCAAGCTGGGACCAGATCGCGGCATCATTGCTACGTACGATCCGCTGATGGAGGAGATAAATCGAGCGTGTGAAGAAACGGACGCTGCCAGACGGGGCTGCACGCATTTCCGCCAGTGTGAGCCTTAGGCGAGGCTGAAGAATGGAGACCGCGAATTGAAAAGGACGCGCCGACTCCGTAATGTCTTCATAACATCACGGTATGCTTATTGATCTCAGAGACCCAGCCCGCGTCTCTCGGGATCCGCATCTCCCCGCCCCCCTTTGCTGCACCTCGTTTCATGATCATCGTTCAAGGCGTTTTTCGGTCCGGGACGACCCTTCTGTTCCGGACGCTCCGCCAGGCCCCCCGCCTGCGCTGCTATTACGAACCGCTGCATCCAAACCTGCTCGACCACGTCGCAGAGGCCCATTCTCAGGCGCCGAACCACCGGAAATCGTCGCTCTACTCCGAATACGCCGCGCTGAACGGGCATCTCCGGAAACGATTCGACCCTCGGCTCTGCGACGAACGATCGGTGACCCTAAACGGTGGACAAGGATGCCCGCGACTCCGGTCCTACCTGAACCTGCTCGCTGCGTCCGGGCCGAACGGAGCGGACGAGGGCGGTCGAGTCGTGCTTCAGTTTAACCGGGCCTTCTGGATGGCGCGATGGCTTCGGACGCAGTTCCCCGACACATGCTTTCTGCACGTCGTTCGCGATCCGCGGTCCGTCGTGTGGTCGCAACTCACGACGTCGTCGTGCCAGCGGGTGCGCATGGACTGGCCACTCCTCAGCCGACGGTTTTTCAACGTCTCTTCGGGCGATTTATCCAACGTATTTTCCCCCTACGCCTATCATGGCGTGTACCAGATCAAGCACTACCTGGCACTGGGGCGCGCCGAGTTGAAGCAGGGGAGTGATGCCGCGTGCCAGTTCGCGCATGAACTGCTCGAATCGGTGGAAGGGAAACGACCCTACGTGCAGGCCCTGGCTCTCTGGGGCGCGCAGGTCTGGGTTTGCCATCATCACGCCCGGGCTGCCTATGGCGACCGTTACGCTCTGATCCGGTATGAGGATTTCGTCCGTGATCCCTGTTCGTCGCTTAGATCCCTGTTCGAACGAGCCGGAACGCCGCCGCCCGACGCCGCCCGACGCTTCGCCAAGGAATCCGTTCGCCCGAAGCGCGTTGCGCGATGGTCGACGGTACCTACCGCGACCGAGAGATTCCGCGAGGGGATTCGCCGAGCCGGCATCGAAAAAGTGCTCGACACCGTCGGATACTCGCTGTCCGAACCGTAAGCTTCGCCCGCCCGTCTCCCCGAAGGAATGACCGACCGCCTCCGCCGCCTATACGCATCCGCTCGCGACCGGTGGCAGACGTTTGCGCAGAGTTCCGCCGGGAAGACGGTGCTGAAAGGACTGCGGTGGCTCTTCGTCGGCGCTGTGGCTGCGTACCTCGTGTATCAGCTGAGCGAACTGGGCTGGCGCGAGCTATGGACATCCCTCCCGACGACGCCGGCTTTTTACATCCTGTTGGTCCTGATGTACGTGACGCTGCCCGTCACGGAGGCCATTATCTACGGAAAAGCGTGGAACCTCCCGTCCCGGAAGCTTCTCCCGGTCCTGTTTCGGAAACGGGTGCTGAACAATGATGTCCTCGGGTATTCGGGAGAGGCGTATTTCTTCCTGTGGATGCAGCGAAACTCCGAGATCGCACGCCGGCGGCTTCTGGCGACGATCAAGGACAACATGATCATCTCGTCGGTGTCGTCCACCTCGGTCGCCTTCCTCCTGCTGGCCGCGTTTTTCCTGACCGGGCAGGTCCAGCTCCTTGAACAGTACCTCCCGGACACCACGTCCACCATCGCGGCGGCGGTAGCCATCATCATCGTCGTCGTCGCCGTCGGCCTCGCGTTTCGACGGGCCATTTTCTCGCTGTCCGCCTCCATGCTGGGCATCTTTGCGATCGGCCATCTGGCGCGGTTCGTGTTCAATAACGGCTTCCAGGTGACGCAGTGGGCGCTTGTGATCCCAGAGGTGCCGCTTGGCACGTGGATCACGCTGCTCTCCCTCTACATCATCATCAACCAGGTCCCGCTGATCCCGGCCCGCGGTCTCTTCTTCGTGACGGCAAGCGTCGAGCTCGCCGGACCGCTGGAGGTACCGACGGCGGCAGTTGCGAGTATGCTGCTCGCACAGAACCTGCTGGATCGAGGCCTCAACCTGCTCGTCTATGTCGGCACAACGGCGGCGGAGGCAGCGGATCAGGAGTTCAGCAAGGAAGACGAGGCGGCCATTCCCGAGGAAATCCGCTGACGCATCCATCGCAATTCCCCCCTGTCCCCCTGCATTATGGTATCGCTTGCTCCCCGCGCCGTCCGGCATCGTGTCCTTCTCTCCGCGGGATGGATGGCCCTGCTCCTGTGCATCGCCGTGACGCCGGCCACCGCGCAATCCGCCGACGGGGATGCCCGTCATGCGTGGACGACTCGCCTGGCGGCCGATGCGATCCTCGCGCCGGATGCCGGTCCGGCGTTCTGGGCGTACAGCAATCAACATGGTACGGTGGACGCGTCCTCGTCCAATGCGCTGGTTCGCGCTTTTGCTGAACGAACGTTTCAGCTTCCGGGGACGGTCGATGCTGCCGTGGGGGTCGAACTGCTCGGACGGTCGTCGGCGGAACCCGGCGTCTTCGCCCACCAGCTCTACGGTCGTTTCCGGTCTCGGGGCATCGAACTACAGGCCGGTCTGTGGGAGGATGAACCAAGCGGTCTCCTCCATTCGACCCTCTCTATCGGGTCCCTCGGACGGAGCCGAAATGCCCAGCCCGTGCCAAAAGTTGCACTGCAGATCCCCTCTTACACCCCCGTCCCTGGAACGGGCGATGTGGTGTCCGTGCGCGGCTATTTTGCCCACGGCTGGCTCGGCACCGACCGTTATGTACGGAACGCCCTGCTCCAGGACAAAGCGTTGTACGTCCGCATCTTCCGCCCGGACCAGCGCGCACAGCTGCACGTCGGACTGCTGATGCATACGATCTGGGGTGGCACGCATCCGACGATCGGTGACCTGCCGGACGGGCCGATGACGTTCCTGCGCGTGATGGGAGGCCGCGCCGGAGATGTCGATGCCCCGGAAATCGAACAGGACGGATCGCTCGGGGCCTCCGCGGCGGGCTACGACCTCGGCCTCTCGTTCTCGCTTCCCGGTGCGGACGTAATGTTGACCCGGTATTTTCACCACACGGACCGGCCGTCGCTGTTTTTCCGGAATCCGTGGGACGGCATCTGGGGCGTCCGGGTCGAGCGTCCCGATAGCCGGCTGGTCGAGACCGTTCTCTGGAACCATCTGCGCACGACGCGGCAGAACGCGAAGTTTTCCGAAGGGGAGGAGCGTGGCGAGGACACCTACTACAACAACTCGCTGTACCGGAGCGGGTGGACCTTTGAAGGGCGCGTTCTCGGGTCTCCGTTGCTACTGCCAAATGATCGAGGGCCCGGCGTGTCCAACAACATCGTCATCGCCCATCACATTGGCATCGGCGGGCGTCTTCCCGGGAAGGTCGACTACCGACTCCGCGCCACATACAGCCGCAATTACGGTGCACAGAGCGTGTGCGCCGACGCCGCGTGCACGCAACTCGAGGATCGCCGGACGTCGCGGACCGACCAGTACTCGATCGGGGGCGAACTATCGCGGAGCGTGAATGCACTTACTTTTCGAGCGGGCGTTTCCGCCGATTCAGGCGCGCTGTACGCCGATCGGGTGAGCGTTCTGGTTGGATTCTCATGGAAAGCGTCCCGCGGCGCGATCTTTTAGGGTGGGTTTTCCCCTCGTTCCTCCATACCTTTGCGTCATAGCTCCGTCTGAAACCACAGCGCGAACAAGTACCCTGCTTTCCTGATGCCCAACACCTACGAGACGATCCAGGTCGGCGACTCCTATGAGTGGAAGAAGGTCGTCACCGCGGAGGACGTGAAGTCGTTCGCCCGGATTACCGGCGATGACAATCCGATCCACGTCGACGAGGAATACGCGAAGGAGCATTCTCGCTTCGGGCGTCCGGTCGTACACGGCGTGCTCCTGCTCGGACTCATCTCAAAGGTCCTCGGCCGCGATTACCCCGGCCATGGCAGTATCGCCGTCGCCATCTCGTGCCGCTTCCTCCGCCCGGTCACCGTCGGCTCGGAAGTGACTGTACAGATCAAGGTCTCGGAGAAGCTCGAGTCCAGCAAACACATCAAGGTGAAGGTTTACATTTACAAGGAGAGCAAGATGGTTCTCGGCGGCGAAGGGCGCGTCATCCCCCCGACCGAGGAAGACGGTGAGTTGCAGATGCCTGAGAAGTAGCGGTCTTCGCGATCCGGGCCGTGCCCACGTGGCGTCGGCCCTTTGCTGTGCGTTTCATCTGCGGTTCCCCTCTCCCATCCGGTGATGCCCTCGCGGTACCGTCGTCCCGCGAATCGTCGCCTGTGTCGTTCGGACCGGCCGTCAGTCACGGTTGCCCCTCGCTTCGGCCAGCTTTTTGCCCGGCATTCTCCGCCCGTGCCGGCGTTGGCGTCCTCCGGTCCCGCCTCCTTCCTTTCACCGCTTTCCCGCATTCTCTTGGCTTTCCCCGTCCCCCGACGCTTGTCCCTTCGCTGCCTCCGCGGCCCGCTATTGCTCGCGACGGT
Source organism: Longibacter sp. (assembly GCF_051155795.1). Lineage (NCBI taxonomy): Bacteria > Pseudomonadati > Rhodothermota > Rhodothermia > Rhodothermales > Salisaetaceae > Longibacter > Longibacter sp. The sequence continues at coordinate 80 of NZ_DAXETW010000065.1, read as the reverse complement.
CGCTGTCGCCGTCGGGTGCCTCGTTGCAGCGACGCCGGCGGTATCTGCGCCGGTCTTTCCTCCGCTCGTAGCAGGGGAGG
>NZ_DAXETW010000064.1:0-22109 GCF_051155795.1 Longibacter sp. | reverse complement strand
TGCCTGCTCCGGCAGCCGGAACGAGCACCGCAACGTCCGAATCCCCCTCGGCAGCACCGGCCACCGCCTGTGTTCGCGAGCGCCGTTCCTGCATGGCGCGATCCATCGTAGTCGGGGACCGTACGGGGTCATCTGCTGACGCACCGGACGACGTGGAGTTGGGCGAGTCGGACATGTGCGGGCAAAGGGTCAGCAGGGGGACGGAAACGTACCGGGACGCTTGTTTAGCGAGACGCCTTCATAGCGAGAGGACGCGACCCTGACGGTCCCGCCCTCTCGTCATCAGAGAAGAACGCGCCCGATCCGCTACTTGATCAGCATGGCGTCGCCAAAGGAGAACAACCGGTAGCCTTCCTCGAAGGCTTCTTCATAGGCCTCGAACAGGAAGTCGTATCCGGCGAACGCGGACGACATCATCAGCGTGGTGCTTTCCGGGCGATGGAAGTTGGTGATCAGCCGCTCGGTAATTTTAAACTCAAACGGCGGGTAGACGAAGAGATCCGTCCACGAATGATCAGCCTTCAGCATCTGACTGGCCGATAGGCTCGATTCGAGCGTCCGGACCACCGTCGTTCCGACGGCCGTCACCGTGTTTTCTTCGCTCTTGAGGGCCTTATTGACCAGATCGGCCGTCTCCTTCGGGATCGTAAACTCCTCCGAATCCATCCGGTGCTTCGTGAGGTCCTCCACGCCCACCGGGCGGAACGTGCCGCGGCCCACGTGCAGCGTGATCGGGACGATGTGAACGCCTTTTTCCCGGAGTCGCTTCACCATATCGTCGGTGAAGTGGAGACCAGCCGTCGGGGCAGCCACCGCGCCTCGCTTTTCGGCGAAGATGGTCTGGTACCGGTACTCGTCTTCATCCTCTACGTCGCGCTTGATGTACGGCGGGAGCGGCGTTTCGCCGAGTTCGCGGATTTTCTCGTACAGGTCGTCGTTCCGCCCGTCAAAGTTGAGGCGGATCGTCCGGCCGCGCGAGGTCGTATTGTCGATGACTTCCGCGGACAGCTCGTCGTCGAACCAGAGCTTGTTGCCGATCCGGATCTTCCGGGCCGGGTCAACCATCACGTCCCAGAGCCGGCTCTCGGGGTTCAGCTCACGGAGAAGAAAAACTTCGATCTTGGCGCCGGTCTTTTTCTTCTTCCCGTATATGCGCGCGGGATAGACCTTCGTGTCGTTGACCACCAGCACGTCGCCGGGGTTGTAAAAGTCCGGAAGCTCCTCGAAGTGGTGATGCTCCACCCGCTCTTCTTCCCGGTTTAGTACCATGAGCCGGCAGCTGTCGCGGGGTTCGGCGGGATATTCCGCGGTCAGCTCTTCGGGAAACTCAAACGTGAACTCCGATCGCTTCATAAAAAGTCGTGCAGTCGGTCGGCTGGATGAATGGCGTGGGTACCGGGACATGGCCGCACGGAAACGCCGTGCCGGTCATCTGCCAGCCTCGCCGTTCGACAGCACGAACCGCGACGGGTCGAGGTACGGGTCGAGAGGGCGAGGGGCCGCCAGCAAACGCAAAACGTTGCGATGCCAGGCGCCGGGGGCCGCTCCGGCAGCGGAAAAAAAACAGACGTACGTATGCTCCTCCACCGGATCGGACGGCGCAAACGACACGTCGAAAGAAGATGATCCCGCGACGACCCGATTCCAATCGTCAGGACGCGGCCTGGGGCGTTTCTTCAAGCCAAATCCGCTCCCCGTCCTCGATCGGCGTGCTCAGTACGTCGTCCGTGCGGTGTACGACGCTGGCCAGCAGCTCGCAGCTTCGGACGAGGCGCGGGCCCGGACGGTTGAAGTAAGCATCGCCGTCGAGGATGGCCACCCGACCGTTCTGAACGGCCGTCAGGCCGCGCCAGCCGTCCCGGCTCGTAAGGCGATCGAGGTCGGCCACGGTCTGATCGGCCGTGAACCCACAGGGCATGATGGCGATCGCATCCGGGTCCTGCGCCCGCAGGTCGTCGAAGTCGATCCTGGGCGACGCCTCGCCTTTCTCCGACAGGACGCACCGCGCGCCGGCGTGCTCCGCTACATCCGGCATCCAGTGAGCGGCCGTCATCAGCGGGTCCAGCCATTCGATGCACGCGACCGAGGGCAACGACTCGGGATCAACCCGGCGATCCATTCCCAGCAGGCTCCGCAATCGCTGGAGGCGCAATTCTCCGTCGGCGATCACGCGCATCGCGTCCGTCGCCCGGCCGATCCTCCGACCCAGCCGGAGCGCGCCGTCCAGGACCTCTTTGAAGGTCGCCGGCTTCAGAGACATCAGGTCCGGTCCGGCATCGCCGCCCCACGTAGCCATCGCGTCTTTCAACTGCGAAAACGACACGGCGCAGACATCGCACTGGTCCTGGGTCACGATGAGATCCGGATCGAGCGAGCGAAGGGCCTCCATATCAATGTCGTACAGGCTGAGGCCCTGCTGCAGCGTATCCTTCACCACTGCGTCAATCTCGGCGGAATCGCCGGTGTCGTCGAAACCGGCAGACGTTACCGCCGGCAACGAACGGACCGATGGCGGGTAGTTGCACTCGTGCGACCGCCCCACGAGGTCGTCTGCCGCGCCAAACGCAGCAATCCATTCGGTTGCGGCCGGTAGAAGACTGACGATACGCATGGCGGAAAACGCGTCGGTTCTGATGAGGCAATCGAGACATTCGCGCCGGCTTTTTGCGTCGCGGTTAGGCGACGGCGCTGCCGCGGGCAGGGGCGTGGTCCTACAGACCATGACCGCATGGATGCGAGCGCGTCCGGCGATAAAATGCAATGGGCTCAGGCAATCGGCGGGCGCTTGAGATGCGTGTCGGTTACCTCCTGCACCGCGGCGGCGACCTGAAGGATCGCCCCTTCTTTATACAGGCCACCGATCAGCGTGATGCTGCGCGGCTGCCGTCGAGGTGAGTCCGCGGGCGCCTCGTCGACGGGCGCAAGTTCGTTCGGGAGACAGACGCAGGGGTGGCCGGTCAGGTTCGTCAGCCCGAGCGTCGAGCCGGCGTAGGTCGGGGCGACGACGACGTCGACGTCTTCCATGACGTCGTTCATTCGCCTGACCAGATCTGCCCGGTGACGGCTCATCTGGATGTACTCGACGGCCGGGACCAGGCGGGCCGCCCGGAAGACGTGGGGCCAGGCGTTCCGCTCCTGGCGGACCATCGTGTCGTCGGCTCCGGAGCGGGTCAGGTCGTCGAAGGCAGCCGCGGCCTCCACTTCCAGCATCTTGAGGATCGGCCCGACGGGCGGCGTCGACGGCCACTCCATCGGCTCGACACGGGGAAAGGCGGCCTTGATACGCTCAAGGGTCTCCCTGTCGGCCTCGGCACCGTCATACTCGGCCTCAAAGGCCGACGCGACGTATCCGATGGAGAGATCGGATGCGTTCACGGACGCCGGGAACGTGAAGGGGGCGTCCACGGTCGTCGGATCCCGGTCGTCCCTGCCGCGAATGACATCGTAGACGATCGCGCAATCCACGGCGGAGCGGGCCATCGGACCCAGCTTGTCCATCGACCATGACAGCGCCATCGCCCCGTGCCGCGAGACGGCACCGAAGGTCGGCCGGAGACCGGTGACGCCGTTTCGGGTGGAGGGTGACACGATTGAACCCAGCGTCTCAGACCCGATGGCGAAGGGGACGCATCCCGCCGCGACCGCCGCCCCCGGCCCGGCCGAAGATCCGCTCGACCCCTGCTCCACGTTCCACGGGTTCCGGGTGGTGCCGTTGAACCACACGTCGCCCCACGCAAGCGCCCCCAGCGAGAGCTTCGCCGCGCAAACAGCCCCGGCCTCGTCGAGCTTCTGGATGACCGTCGCCGTTTCGTCGATCACCTGATTCCGGTAGGGCTCGGCGCCCCACGTCGTTGGGTAGCCTTCGACCGCAAGAAGGTCTTTGGCGCCGTACGGAATGCCGTGCAACGGGCCGCGCCAGTTTCCGGCGCTGATCTCGGCATCGGCGCGACGCGCGGCCTCCAACGCCCGCTCCTCGGTGTAGGTGATGACCGCGTTGAGCGTGTCGTCGAGGCGGCGCAACCGGGATAAATACAGCTCCGTCAGTTCGACGGATGTCACCTTCCCGGTACGCAGCAACGAAGCCAGCGTCTCGATACCGGCAAACGCGAGGTCGTTTTCGCTTTCTGGACGCTCGACCTCGTCGAAGGCAAGGTCTAGACCGCCGTTCTCACCCTTCTCCGGTACTGCACGCCCGCCGATGTGCGGATCGAAGCGGAGCGCCGGGCGCTGAGCATTCGGCAGGCCGACGTCTCGCAGCGTTTCATACCCGGAGAGGGCCTCGGTCAGATCTTCGGCGATCATCTCCGTTTCATCGTTGGAGAAATCCAGCCCGGCAATGGCGGCTGCGGCCGCAACCTGGTCCGACGTAATCGAGACGGACATCCGTGCTACCTTTTCAGGACGAAGGGCGGGCCCGTCCGCCCCCGAAGGCGCCCCCTCAACGGCCGTCGCATACAGCGCTCCAGGAAACAGGGTACCACTGAAGCCAAGCGCACTGCAGGCCTGAAGAAACTGTCGACGATCGATGGACATGCGGAATTGTGTATGGTCGAGAGGGGATTGCAAGTGAGGAAACGTCGACCGGCAAGAGAAGGCCCGTTCGCTTCACACCCGCTCACGAAGGGGACGGCTCCCTCGGAGCGTCTTCGTTTCGTCTCCGCCTCGGAGCCGGTGCCGCGCCGCTCATTGTCGCCCTCGGTCCTTTATCGGAGCAGGCTCGTGGGGAAAACGACCGGGCTCTCGTTTCCGCCGGTTCCTACGGCCGCGACCCCGAAGAGATAGTTGTCGATGATCACGTTTTCGAGCGTGAACTCGGTTACATCACCGACGAACCGGCTGTTCTCCCAGCGGGCGGCGGTTGTCTTACGCCAGTAGATCTTGTATCCGGCCAGATCCGGGTCGTCGACCGGCTCCCAGGCCAGCGTGGTGGACGGTTGAACGGCTCCGCCAATCTTCACGGTTGTCGGCGTAGGCGGCGCATCGGCCATGCCGGCGAGGGTAATCGCATTGGCTGCCGTCAGGCGCGCCGCATACCGAGGGTAGATCTGATCAATCGTATCCCCGTAGTCGATTCCGTCCTCCATCCTCACATCCTGGTGCTGCTCCGTATAGTCTTCGTGTGCCTCCATGATGCGGACCGCAGGAAAGCCTTCGTTATTGAACGGCGTGTGATGCCCGCCCCGCCCGAAGCGGTCGAGCCGGTAGATCAGCATCGCATCCAGATTTGGAATGTACGTATCCGTCATGCGTGCCACATACCGCGCGAGGTTGCGCGACGGACTGTCATTTTCCCCGCCGAAATACCGTTCGCTCCACCGGTCGCCATCCTGCGGCATGTTGTACTGGGAAAACACCCGGTAGACGGTGTTGTCAACGACGCCGTCCTGTCCCTCGATATTGCTGATCATATCGTTGTTCAGCACACCGGCGATCCGCCAGCCTTCCTCCCTCGCGACGCGGGCCATGTGGGCACCGCCGAAAAGCCCCTGCTCCTCCCCGCTGAGCGCGGCGTAGACGATGGAGCTGCCGAACTCGTAATCGGACAGCACGCGAGCCGCTTCGAGAGCGCCCGCTACGCCCGAAGCGTTGTCATTCGCACCCGGCGCGTCGATGGAGTCGTTCATCACGTCGGAGGCCCGCGAGTCGATGTCACCGGACATGATCACGTAGCGGTCCGGGTGCGTCGTCCCGCGCTGCACTGCGTAGACGTTGACGATGACGGTCGAGTCCGGAATCCGATCCTCACCGGCAACAACGAATCGCTGCGTCTCCACCTCCAGGCAGTCACCGCAGGCAGCCGAGATATTCTCGAACTCCGTCTCGATCCATCGGCGCGCGGCTCCGATCCCACGGTCGCCCGATGTGGTGTCGCTCAACGTGTGGCGCGTCCCAAAGGACGCAAGCGTCCGAATATCCGCTTCGATGCGATCGGCAGACACCGCATCCACGATGTCGTACATGCGAGGATCGACCTGCGTCGGCACGTCCGCTGTCTCCTGCGCGTCCACTGGTGCCGGGCCGACGACCAACGTGGCCAGAAGGAGCAAAACGCCGAAGGCGATACGGGCAATCACACGCATGAGGAGGTGGGGTTAATGAGGATTTTGATACCGACAGAAGCTACACATGCTGTCCGCAAGAAGAAAGCGCCGCTTCCGGACGGAAACGGCGCTCTCCTGTTACGTCTTGTTATCGGTGTGAGGACGTCCCGGCTCGTCACCGAACGATCGTCATCCGGCGGGTCTCCATGAACTGATCGCCACGGATCCGGACGAAGTACTGTCCGCTGGCCAGCCCGTCGGTGTCGAGGCCGATTGTCTCGGTCCGATTCGCCGGGAGCACGCCGTCGTGCAGCACCGCGACGCGGCGTCCCAGCAGGTCGTAGAGAACGATCCGAACGGACTGCTTGTCGCGAACCGTGACGTCGAGCGAGGCCCGTGAGCGAACCGGGTTGGGATACGGCTTGCCGACATCCACGGGCTTGGTCAGCCGCACGTCCACAGACTTCGCTCTGGAGTAGGCGGTTTGCCCATCTGTGTCGACCTGTCGGAGGCGCACCTCGTGGCGCCCGTAATCGAGATCTTTCACGCGGAACTGGTAGGTGTTCGCCTGATCGGTGGTGCCGTTGCCGCGTACGTATCCGGCCTCGGTCCAGCCGCCGATAGAGGTGCTATCGGCCCGGCGGGTTCGTCGGTACTCGATTCCAAAACCGTCGTTGTTGACTTCCGCAGCCGTCGTCCACTCGACCACCACATCGGTCGCATCTGTTTTCAGCGAGAAGTTTGCCAGCTCCACCGGAAGCGGATCCGACGACGGATACACCTGCAGCAGGAAGCGGGAAGCTACCGACACGTCCGATTTTGCAGCCTCAGCCTGCGGGTGCGGCTCCAATCTGCGGAACGTCGGTCGGACGGCCTGCGGCTGTCCGTCCGACGCCTTTCCGGCCGCGGTCGGCGTATCGAGCGAGAACACGTATGCGGCGTCGTCGCCCGGCTCCATCGTATGCTCTACGTCGTCCGACGGGTCGGAGGTACCGCGTGTATCGATCAGCACCGCGGTCCAGTCCTCGGGGACCTGGTACCAGTCGTGCACACGGACCGAGGCCGTCCCGCTGACATCGGAGACGTGAAGCTGGAGCGGCACCTCGATCGTCTCGTCCGGTAGCGGCCAGCTGCGCTGGGCCCAGAGACGGGTGGCGCCGGAGCGATCCGGGCCCTCGACGCCGAGCAGGGCAAATCGGCCGGACAGTGGCGTGAGCTTGGACGCGTCGAACTGATCCTCATCAGCGCGCGCCCCCTCCCTGAAGTACACGGACGCGGCGCGGTCGATCGACTTCAGGGATCCATTACCGTCGCGCACCGCAAGCTCAAGCGTGATCTTGCGAGCCGTCGGCCGATCTCCCTCGGTTCTGGAGAGCGAGCCGATGTAGCCCGGCGTTTCCAGCAGGCGTGTCCGCGCAAACGCTGCATCGAAGGACAGGTCTTCGCTTCGCGTCCCGGAATCGTCAACGAAGTCATTTCGCTCAACGAAAAAGCCCTGTCCGGGGGCGATTTCACGTTCCGGAGCCGGCTGGGCCGGGTCGGCGGTCTTCGTCAGATAAAATCCTACGGCGTTGTCCGTCGGCTCGTTGACGCCCGAGGTCGCCGTAGCATCGAAGACCTGCACGACGGCCTTGAAGTCAGCCGTCCCGTCCGAGTCCCCATCGATGTCCGTGTTCAGACCCTCCAGGTCGTACGGCACGGGATAGGAGTTGGCGAGAAAGTGAAATTCGGAGCCAAGGTTCAGGTTGTCGACCAGGATGTCGTCATCGAGCGAAACAGGGTCGAGTGCGTCGTCGAAGTGAATCGCGAGCGAAGGGTCGACTGCGTACGTCGGGTCGTCGAGCACGTATAGCAGCGCACCGCGTCCCGGCGGAAGAGGGGTCGAGGAGGTCGCGGCCTCCCACCAGCCTTCTTGCGATCCCGGCCGCGTCGGGTCGTCGATCGTTTCATTCCAGGTGTAAAAAATCGTGCCCTGCGGTGCAGGGAACTGCAGGAACGGGCTGTTATCGGAGAACTGGAGCGAGGATGCGTCCGCACCATCCACGAGCGGTCCGATGAATCGATATCCGCGGTCCGGCCCGATTCGGCCTGTCGAAGCCGTGCCGGGCGTGCCGTTGATGACGATCGTAGCCTCGTTGATGGGACTAAGCGCGCGATCGGTCGTCGCGAGCGTGTACTCATCCCCGTCGGCGAGGCTCACGCCCGCAAACGAGATTTCCGTTCCGGAGACCGTTGCAGACGTTCCATCAATTGCCCACGACGTCCCGGACGCACTTCCCGCCGGCCGGTGAATTAGGCGATAGCCCGACGGGTCCCCGGGTATGGCGTTGACCCCGGTCTCGGGAAGATCAAAGGTGACGTCGACGGTCAGATCACTCGACGACGGCTCGGTCCGGCTCACGTACCAGCTCCGCTGCATGCGAGCGGTGACGGCTCCGCCAGTAACAGCATCCGCCGTCGAGGCCCCGTTCTGTCGTGTGTCGTGTCCCGCGATTAGGAAGTCGCCATCGTTCAGTCCGGCATCTACGTCCAGCACGAGGCCGGCGCGCCGGGCGCTGACATGACGGTCCGTTGCACTGGTCCTGCCAACACCGACCACGTCGATGTCGTGCTCCGTCGCCTCACCGGCATACAGATCGCTCGCAGGGAGAATCGTTGCGCCGTACTGGGCGCCAAGCGCGTTGTGCAGGATCAGACGCTGCGTCGCGTTCAGGTTGACATTGTGAAACAGGACGTCACCGAGCACGCCGTCGAACGGATCCGGTCCGTTTCGTGTCGAGGTCCCGGTGATGTACTGGTCCGCGGCCCCGCCGAGTCCGATGTTGCCGCCGTGGGAGTACAGGCGACCAGCTTCCGGTGCCGACCCGACCGTTTCCCCGTTGACGACAAATTCCATCGTCCCATCGACGAAATCGATCGTGAGCGTGGCCACATAGACCGTACCGGTCGATACGCCCGTTGCCAGAGAAAGAATGCCATCGCCACCCGAAGCGTCTTCCCAGGGCGTCGTTGCATCTTCCCCACCGTCGACGCGGTCGTCATCCGCGTTATTCCACGCCGTTGCAATGAGATTTCCACCGTCGAGGACGAGACTGATGCCACGCGTTCCGGCGCCCTCTTCGTACAGCACCTGACGCGTCGTAACGTCGTCTGCTCGGAAGACCAAGGTCTCCGTTCGCTGGAGCGTCACGTCCTTTGTATTAATCGTCTGCGAGTCATCCAGGTCAAATACATCGTCCGCCCCGTCGAATTCGAGGACCGGGGAGTCATTCACCGCACCGACCCGCTGACGGTACACCGGCTGTTCGCCTCCGTTAGACTGGGTCGCGTCGTTTCCGAATGCGCTCGCGTCCGCCCACGAAGCCACCGGGTCCCCGTCCTCCAGTGCATCGACCAGCGAGATTGGGTCGAGGTGGACGGTGATGTTTGTCGCATCCCCCATTCCGCCGGGGCCGTCCGACCCGATCGCCGAGGCAGATATAAACGTCGTTTCCGTGCCGCTGGCGCCGCCGGATGCATCCACCTGCACTTCGACGGATACCACGCCGGGCTGAGACAAGGTGCCGGCCAGGGTTCCGTCGGGCTGGAGCGTCAGCCCCGTGCCTGTGAGATCGCTCTGAATCGTCCCGAATGCTGAGACACGCAGAACCGAGTAGCTATAATCCGCGCCGGGAATCCCAGCCGAAACCGGCTCATCGACGGCGATGGAGACGGGCGTTCCGAGCGTGGATGTCTGGCTTGGATCGGTATATGTGAGCGTCGAGATGAGCTCGAAAATATTGACCGTCAGTGTATAGACGGCGGGCGTCCCCTCCCCGTTATCGGCCTGAATATCGACCTCGAAGGAGCCCTGCAGGGACGTGGACGGATCGGCCGTGAACTCACCGGAGTTGATGTCCAGCGAAAACTCCGACGGCGTCGCGATCGGGGACCCGTCTTCTCGGACTTCCAGAATCGTGAACTCAGGAATCGGATCGCCGCCGTCAAAGGTCGGCGTTGCGGTGATCAGCGACGGGCTGCCGTTTTCCGCTTCCAGCGGATCCGGGCTGTACGTCAGATTGGTAATCCCCGACTCCGTGCCGACCGTGCGGCCGATTGTGACGTAGGCATCGTCCCCGCTGAACACCGACGCCACGTTACTGAACGTGACGCGCGTACCATTGACCGTCCCCTCGATGACTTCGGCCGAGGCCGTGAAGGTCGGATCCGTATCAACGAGGAGGACAAATTGACCCGTGCGCGGATCGAGCCCGGAGATGTCGGCGGACACATCGAAATTACTGGCGTTCGTCCGGTCGACGTACCACGTCCGCTGGAAACGGCTTCCGACGCGATCGTCTGTGGTGGTGGACCCGTCGCCGCGGTAGTCGTCTGGCAGGCTCCGGTCGAGCGCAAACGAGGTGGGCCCGTCATCGTGGGCGAGGAAGGCGAACTGCCCCGCCGTCAGCGACGGCGAGCGCAGGGCCAGGCGGGAACTGGTTACGACCGGGTCGTGCGGATCTTCGCTTCCGTTCTGCCCGACGCCGACGATTTCTTCAGCGGTAAACGGCGTCGCGAGATATCCCGGGGTGACAGACAGACCGTACTGGTCGGCGAAGGCGCTCTCCAGGATCTCGCGCTGGGTGGTCGACACGGCGACGCCGTACTGCACAACGCTCGCAATCTGACCACTGAATTCGAAGGTATTTCCGCTCGTGTCGTCGATATCGTGGTAGTACCCGCCGTCGCGCTGCGCACCAACGACGCCTTCATTGTGGTCGTAATACCGCCCCACACGATTGGGGTCGGTGATCGAGCCGATGAGCGTTCCGTTCAAATAGCCCTCGAAGCGTCCGGCCGCTGCGTTGTAAGCGATCGTTGCCGCGTATGCCGTATTCGGAGCAAGCGTCACCGTCGATTCGCCATTTTCACTCGTCCCGGCGGAGAAGTAAATCGGATCCCACGGCGTGGTGTCTACATCGTCCGTATTGAGATTCCACATCCCGACGTACAGGTCGCCCCCCACGATGTAGAGGTTCACCCCGCGGACGCTTGCGCCTTCCTCGTATATCACCTGGCGATTCGTAAGGTCTCCACCGGTTTCGAACACCACGGAGATCGTTCGACCGGTGTAGGGGTCGCCGCCGCTGTTAATCTGCGCGTTATCCGAGATCACAAGCGCATCGTCCGCTCCGTCGAAGTCAAGGGACGGTCGTCCACCAATGCCATTCACCCGGTAGGTCGGCTCCTCCCCGCTACGGGCGTCGACTGTCTGCGCATAGTTCGAGGCATCCAGCCAGGAAGACACCGGGTCGCCGTCGGTCAACGCAACCGTGTCGGCTTCAAGATCCAGAATTTTGGAGACATCGTCTCCTACCCCGGCGCGGCCGTCTCCGCCCACCACCGCGACATGCACTTCCGTCGTGTCGTCACCTGTGGCCGTGCCCGAACCGACGCCACGCACGACGATCCGCGCGAGACCCGTCGCCGACGTGCTGCCGGAGAGCTGACCGGTGGAACTGTCGAATGAGAGCCCGGGGAAGGACGCGAGATTGTCCTCAACGATCGAATACGATGCGCCCGCATCCTCCGTGCGAACCTCCGGCGCGACCGTCGTGATCGGGTCCCCTGGGTTCACGACCTGTTCAGGCGTGTCGTAGGCAATGTCCAGTTCGTCCGTGACCGTTACCGTGAGGACGTCGTTGAAGACCGCGTCCTTCGCCTGTTCGTCCGTGACGCGCACGTTTATATCATATCGCCCGACGGGCGCACCGGCTGTAACGGTGATTTCGCCCGTCGCCGGGTCGATTTCCAGGTCGCTCCCGCTGCCGGAATCGCCGAAGGTTACGACCGGAAGGCCGTTCGAATTGGCGTCATTCACGTTGACACCGGCGATCTCAAAGTCGGTAATCTCTGCGTCAGCCGTGACGCTCGGGATCGCAGAGGTTACGGGCAGATTGTCCTGCGCCTCGGTAACAGCATCCGGCGAATACGTGATTGACTGCGGCCCGGACACCTCCGTGCGGGCAAGGGTCAGGTACGATCCGCTGGAAATGGCAGAGACGTCTGCTTCGGCAACAGAAAAGGTCGAGTTGCCAGCGTCCAGCGTCCCGGTGAGGACAGACGTACCGGCGGGAAAGGTGCCGCTTCCGGCGGAAGACTCCACCAGCAGTCGAAACTCCTGTCCGGACGCCAGCGGAATGCCCGTCACGTCAAATACGATCGACGTCGACGTGGCTCCCTGCTTCTGAATGCGCCAGACGCGTTCATAGCGCGTCCCGATGCCCGACACATCCGTTTCGGCGGTGAAAGCACCCGGAAAGCCGTTGTGTCCGACCAGCGTGAACTCATCCGTCCCCGCCGCGGTCGTTTCCAGTGTCAGCCCTTCGCTTTCCGCCGTGAAGTGCGTGCTGCCATCGACGTCCGTCCCCGTTCCGGCGACGCGATTCGACGACCCGGTGAAGGTGTAGAGCTGCCCGGTCATGGCGATATCATACTTTGCCGCCATCGCACTCATCACGATACGGCGTCGAGCGTCGTTCGTTGCGGTCTCGAAATGCGCAAAACCGGCGATCCAGCCGTCGAAGCCAAAGCCACCGGTGCCCGTCCCGTCAACGGCGCCGGCAAATTCCGTGTCGTTATTGACGTTGCCCAGTGTGATATTCCCGACGTGTTCGGCGAGCTGTCCGACGGACGGGTCGCTGTTCGTATCGACCGCCGATTGAGCGTCGTTCACATAGAGCTCGAGCTGGTCCGTCGCGTTGCCATCGAACACGACGGCGACAACGTAGGAGGTGTTGGCGCTGATGGTAGATCGAACGTCAATCGGCGTCCAACCCTCGTTCTCGCTCCAAGCATTGGCGATGAGTTCGCCGTTCTCGACGTAGAGATTTAGGCCGTTTATGGCGCCCCCCTCCTCGTAAATTACCTGCTGAGACGTCACGTCCGACCCTGTCCGGAACGCGACGTGAAACTGGTGGCTGACGTAGGGTCCGTCGCTGTTGATCGGACTCAGATCCTCGGGAGTCATGCCGTCGTCCGCGCTGCGGGAGAAACGAAGCGCCGGACGGCCGTTCAGACCCGTGACGGCATCGTCGAATACCGGGGCGGACAGCCCGTTCGGGTCGAGGGTTACCGGTCCACCCGATTCCTCGTAGGCACTCTGGCTCTGCCAGCATTCGACGTCGTCGGCATCGGCTGCTGGCGTCGAACAGCCGGGATCGGAGAAGGCCTCGCGATCGGCCTGGAGCCAGAGGCCGTTCAGCGGTTGGCCTGCGGTACCATCCTCATTCCCCACGCCCCCGGGCCCGTCCTGCGCCCACGCGATACCGGAACCGGAGCCCCCCAGAACCCAGAAGAAAAGAAGACCTGCGAGAAGTACGTATCTGCGCTTCATATCTCTAATCAATCGTTACTACCGTAGATGTCCAATCCCTTATTGGGAGATCGTCTGCGATCCGATCAGGGCGTCGGCGGCTCGACGTCTGGGTCCGCATCGGATACAATCACGCCATCGTCGGCTCGAAGCCGCCGATACGCCAGCGAGGCGCCGGCTGCCGCGAGCAAGGCGAGCCCGGTCCCGGAGATCGGCACGGGTTCGGGCGGATCGGGAAACCCGGGCCCCGAATCAGGATGCATGGGCGGAGCGGCGCCGGACGATCCCGATCGCCCGGCAGCACCTCCGACTGCTCCCCCCGAAGGTTCCGCCCAGGATGGGAGCCGAACGGGATCCTGCTGGCTGTTTGATGCCTGCGGTCCGGGAGCGTCTGCCCGAGGTAGAGATCCGGCGCCGTGGGGCGACCCAGACGACTGTGCCATGACCGGATGCGAGACGCCCATTAGCACCGCAACGGCGAGGGCCACGCCTACCGAGGCCGCCCAACGGGCGGGGGCAGCGAGGGTCAATGCGAACCCGCCGTCCGGCGGCAGGCGTGCGGTCCAGCACGGGTCGAATACTGTCGATCGTTCGAGTAGAGACACGGTCTTGAGCTCGGGCGGTAGGGACTGATAGATGGCTCGCGGCGATGATCGGTCGTCGGATGGACCGCCGCACGCGCACCGGGAAGTTCATAAACTGTCCTCGAGGGAGCGTCCGACGCGCGAAATACCTGGCGTTGGCCCCGCTCCCTTGATGGATTCGCCATGCAGGGTGCGCAAGCAGATGACAGGCGACTACTCCCACGGAGGCCTGCCTACTGCAAGAATGTATTACACCCTCATCATCCAAAGACTTAATATTTGAAATACGGAAAACGTTTCCAAACGTCAATATTAAATCCGTGAAATAGACCTGTTCTGTACCTGATCTACCCGTTACTCAATCAAAGTTTGATCCAATCCACTCAACACGTCACGCACGATTTGCTCTTACTATTTTTAATATCGGCCTTTTAACCTATCTGAAAGGTTCTGAGACGGGCGTGCCGGACGCGGCAATCTCCTTTAGACCGGGCCAGAGCGGTTCCTTCCGACTGTCTACACTCGGAAATTTCCTGGAGACCTTACCAGCTAATACCGATGTGTGACGTGTGCCGCAGCCTCGGTCCCGTCGAGAAAAATGGAAACCGAGTCGTTTTATCCGGCAATATTTACCCGGATCGACGTATCGGTCCTTCGTCCTTTGTACGGTAAACGAGTAATCGTTCGCACGACACGCGAGCAAGTCACGCTCACACATAAGAAAGCCCGTGAACGCGCCGCTGCGGCGTATTCACGGGCAGAACCCTGAGCGCACGTCGATCGGGTCGACGGCAGTGAGGTCGAATGTCAGTCTCCCGTATGCTCCTTCGTTTTCTCGAAGGTCAGTTCCGGCCAGTCCTCCATCGTGCGGTCGAGACGGAACTGGCTCAATCCGAGATAGGCCAGGTTGCCCTCGGCATCGTGAAAGAGATTATCGACATTTTTAGCTTCAAACGCGTCCAGCGTATCCGCCGGACCGCTCACCCACCGGCAACAGGTGTATCGGACGCCCGACAGATGGGCGTCGACGTTATATTCGTCATCCAGGCGGGCAACGGTGACATCAAACTGTAGCGCCCCCACCGCACCGAGAATGTACGCGTTGCCGCGGAGGGGTCGGAAGACCTGAATGGCGCCCTCCTCGCTGAGCTGCGTCAACCCTTTGTTCAGATGCTTTGCACGAAACGGGTCGTCCAAATGTACTTTTCGGAAGTGCTCAGGGGCAAAGCTTGGGACGCCGGTAAAGTGAAGCTCCTCCCCGTCGGTAAACGTGTCGCCGATCTTGATGGTGCCGTGGTTCATGATCCCGATAATGTCACCGGGATAGGCGGTATCGACGCCGGCGCGATCCTGCGCCATGAAGGTTGTCGCGTTCTGGAGGCGAGTTTCGTCGCCCGTCCGCTGGTGGATAACCTTCATCCCCCGCTTGAACCTTCCGGAGCACACCCGAACGAAGGCCATGCGATCCCGGTGCTTGGGGTCCATGTTCGCCTGAATCTTGAATACAACGCCGGAGAAGTTGTCTTCCTGCGGCTCCACGGTCCGGGTCGTCGTCGGGCGGGGGCGCGGCGGGGGAGCCAGTTCGACGAAGGAATCGAGCATGTCACCAACCCCGAAGTTCGATAGCGCACTCCCGAAGAAGACCGGTGTCTGACGTCCGTCGAGGTAGGCCTGCTCGTCGAGGTCGTTTCCGGCCTCGCGCATGAGTTCAACGTCGAAGCGAAGGTCTTCCGCCTGATCCCCCAGCACCTCGTCCAGCCGGCGGTCACCGATCGAGTCGATCGGAAGGCGCTCATGGTTGCCTTCCATATCTGCGTGCGAGAAGAGGTGGAGTTCATCCCGGTGCAGGTTGTATGTGCCGCGGAACCGGTCGCCCTGACCGATGGGCCAGGAAAGCGGTACGGTTTCGAGATCGAGCGACTCTTCGATGTTCTGAAGCAGGTCAAGCGGGGGCAGGCCGTGACGGTCCATCTTATTGATGAACGTGATGACGGGCATGTCGCGCATGCGGCACACCTCCATCAGCTTACGCGTCTGCTGTTCGACGCCTTTGGCATTGTCGAGCACCATGATCACGCTGTCAGCCGCGGTCAGCACGCGGTACGTGTCCTCCGAAAAGTCGCGGTGCCCCGGCGTATCGAGGAGGTTCATCTGCAGATCCTTGTACCGGAACTGCATCACCGACGAAGTGACGGAAATGCCACGCTCCTGCTCCATTGACATCCAGTCGCTTCGCGCGTGACGATCGGCCTTTCTCGCCTTGATCTCTCCCGCTTCACGGATCGCCCCGCCCATGTAGAGGAGCTTTTCCGTCAGCGTCGTTTTTCCTGCGTCCGGGTGCGATATGATCGCAAACGTACGCCGCCGGTTGATTTCCCGGTGGAGCTCTTTATCGCCCTGCGGTGGACCCGACGTCGTGACGTCTGACGGTGCCTCGGACGCAGCATGACCGTCTCCGGACGCCGAGTCAACGTTCGATACGTCGGGTGAAGAGGTTGAAGTACTCACGGGTGCGAATCGATATCTAGAAGTCAGGCGAAGGCGCACACAGCATTCACCGGCGCACAGGATGTGATAACGACGAAGGCCGGCGTCGGTTTTGCAAGCCGTAGAAGTTTACAGCACCTCCGTACGATCCCGCCCCGGAAAGAAGAGGGTCAGCGGCGGGAGTGGATCAATCCGTCCCTTCCGCATCCGCCGCGACGACGTCGACGCCTCGTAGTCCCACCTCCCCGATACTGTCACCCGGCCCGAACGGGATCCAGTACAGTCCGTCGTTCTCGCCCGTTTTCATTTCGCCGGGCCGAAGAACCGTGTCGAACCGGTCCTCGACTTCGGCGCCGGGCGAGCGAAAGATGATCGTAAAGGCAACGTTCATAGCGCGCTGCCTCCGATTTTCCAACTTCACCACGACGCCGTCGTTCAGCTGATCGGCTGCGGCATAATAAATGTACGAGAAATGAACCCCGTCGATCATGGCGATGTCGTTCCAGGCCGCCTCGTGCCATGCGGGCTCGGGTTCGTTCTCACCGGCACGGGTGCTGTCCGTCGTGTCGACGCGCGCACCGGAATCCTGCCAGCGTTCGGACTCTCTGCCATCAGACGCTTGAACCGGCAGCCCGACGACCATGCTGAATAGTATGCAAAGCAGGGTTCGTGTAACCATTTCTGCCATGATCGTGATTGATGGGAAACTGATCGTGATGCCGTGCGATCCGCACGACGTGGTCATCGGTCGGTGACAACACCCAGCCGTACGCTTCATTCTGTACAACGACTGCCGGACGATCGGGTCCCGTTTGCCATCAACTCGAATACGTACCTTCGACAACCACAACCGGTCTGCATTGGCGGTTGACGGTCTCTTCGAACCCTTCCCGGGCACGACGAAGTAGGACGTTATCGACTCACCGGTTCTTCAGGCGTCTTGCCCTCATCACCTGCTACCCGCCGGACCCTTCTTTCATGCCGAAACAGTTAACCGCTGCGGCCCTCCAGCGTATCGCCGGGCTCGAAGCCTTCCCGCAACCCTCGATCATTTCCCTCCAGACGCCGGTCGTGCTCATGCACGGCTTCGGAATGGGTGCTACCTTCCGACGCGGAGGGCACCTGCACGAGGAAGCCATGTACCTCCGCTCTCGTGGGATCCGCGCTTACGCGCCCAACGTGGCAGCGTACAACACCGTCGAGGCTCGTTCGTCTATGTGGCTTCGGCGCATCGCACCGATCCTGGACGAAACGCGATCCGAGCGCATCGTCATCATTGCGCACTCCATGGGTGGGCTCGACGCGCGCCACCTGATCTTGCATGAGGGATTGCATGAGGTGGTCGACGTCCTGATCACGGTGTCCACGCCGCATCGCGGCTCATCCATCGCCAACCTGGTCCTGGAGCAGCCGAGCGTTGTCCGTAAATGGATGATGGAGATGGCCGACTGGCTCGGCACCCATGCCCTTGAGGATGCCACGGCGAACGCGCTGCAGGCCATCACGCAACTCACGCCGGCGTATCTGCGCAACTCATTCAACCCGGAGACGCCGGACCATCCGGACGTCGACTACTGGTCCTTCGCCGGGCACGCCGGGAAAGGGACGGACATCACTCTGGATCCGGTTCTTCGCTTCCTGAACGCCTACCTCTATGAGCGAGAGGGCCCGAACGACGGCTTCGTATCCGTAGACAGCGCACGCTGGGGGACCTTCTGCGGCACGGTGGACGCGGACCACGCCCGACAGGTGGGCTTTCAGTCGAAGCTCGGCGGCGCGAACTTCGATTCAAATGGGTTCTATGCGACCATCGCGGAGCGTCTCTATGACGCTGGGTTCTGACGCCTACGTCCACGCTCTCCCGCACCGCGCCCAGCCCCGACCGACACGTGTCTGAGACCCGATTCAAACTTTTCTCCGACCCGGTTCACGGGTTTATTTCCGTCCCGAAGAACCTCATCCTCGATCTCGTCCAGACGCCCGAGGTGCAGCGTCTCCGCCGCATTCGGCAAATGGGCGTAGCTCATCTGGTATTTCCCGGTGCGGAGCATACACGGTTTGTGCACGCTCTCGGGGCGATGGCGCTGATGCAGGACGCGCTGAAGAACGTGAACGAGAAAGGGACGGCGATCTCGCAGGATGAGTACACGGCCGCGCTGGCCGCAGCCCTCCTGCACGACATCGGCCACGGCGCCTTTTCGCATACGCTGGAGCATGAACTCGTCCAGGACTTCGAGCACGAGGACATGAGCCGCCTCCTGCTGGGTGACCTGAACGAACGATTTGACGGGGCGCTCGACCTTGCGATCAAGATGTTCGACGACACGTACGAGCGCCCGTTCTTCCATGAGCTCGTCGCCAGCCAGCTCGACATGGACCGGCTCGACTACCTACGGCGAGACTCGTTTTACACGGGCGTCGCGGAGGGCGAGGTCGGGGTTCAGCGGATCATCAAGACGATGCGCGTCCACCCGACGGACGGCGGCGAGGACTCACAGATTGCAATCGAGGGGAAGGGCATCTACGCCGTGGAGAACTTCCTGCTTTCGCGACGCCTGATGTACTGGCAGGTCTACCTTCACAAAACCGTGTTGGCCGGCGATCAGCTGCTTCGCGCCATCCTCCGGCGGGTTCGCTGGCACGCCGAACGCGCATCGGAGGTCCCCGCACTTGATCGGGGCTCCGACGCCCTGCTGTTCTTTCTTCGACAGGACGTACACGCCGACGACCTGCACGATGCGGACGTCCGTCAGCGCTATTGCGACATCGACGACACCGACATCCTCTTCAGCCTGAAGCAATGGATGGGTGCCGACGACCCGGTGCTCGCCGACCTCTGCCGCCGCTTCATCAATCGCGACTTCTTTCGCGTCACCTTTCTACCTGAGCGGCCGAGCGCTCCTCAGATCGAGGACTGGAAAGAAAACGTAGCAGCCTGGCTCGTAGACACGGGCGTTTCGGACCCGACGTCCGCGCGGGCGGACGCCGAGCTCTACCTGACCATCGACCGATCCGGCCACACCGCGTATGAACGGTCCCACGAGATGATTACCATCCTGGCCCGGGACGGACAGATGCACGAGCTCACCGAGATGGCCGACAGCACCTCCCTTGCCGGCCTCGAGGGCCCCACCATCAAGCCCTACGTCTGCTATCCGAAGCCGGTTGATCTGCCGCTGGATGTTGTACGGTCGTCATCATGACGCGTGGAAGGCGGTGGGAATGTCTCCGATCGCCGACATGAAGCCCATCGAATCGCACCCGGCTCTGTCCTTTCACAGGGCTTTCTTATATTGTACACGCTCGCTGTAACACTCTCGCGCCGCGCCTCGTGTAGCCAGTGAGATCGCGAAGGCGGCCCGTCTTCAGGTGACCGGAAGGTTCGGTCGCAGCGGAAACGAGCCCCCTCACCCAGCCTTCGGCGGCGCCTCATTCATTCCTTAGAGACCTGTGGACTCTTTCGAACAACAGGTTCACCAGTATCAGGATCGCGTCTACGGCTTTGCCTGCTATTTCCTCAAAAACGAGGCCGCAGCCAAAGACGTCACGCAGGACGTGTTCATCAAATACTGGGAACACTACGATGACATCGATCAGGATCGGGCGATCGGGTGGCTCCTTCGAGTCACCAAGAATGCCTGCATCGACGTGATTCGCAAGCGCAAGACGCGCCGCAAGTCGGTCACGGTGGATTCCGAAAGCCTTGATCGGGCTGAATCGATCGCTCCGTCTCCTCACGCGGATGCCGAGTCCTCCGATTTCCAGGAGCATCTGGATCGGGCACTGGACGAGGTCGACGAACCATACCGTAGCGTCGTCGTGCTTCGCGAGATCCAGAATCTGAAGTACAAGGAGATCGCGGAAGCCCTCGACATGCCAATTAACACGGTAAAGGTGTACATCCATCGGGGACGCAAAAAACTTCGCAAACAACTCGCAGAGGTACTTGATCATGAAACGGCCTGACGCTCCCTCACGGGATGAGTGGATGGACGAACGGGTCGAAGCGTTCGTTGACGGTGACCTCACCGGCGATGAGTACGCGACCTTCACTTCCATACTTGACAAAGACAGCTACTGGCAAACGCAGGTTCGCCAGGCGGAACGGATTCAGGAGGAGCTGCAAGAGCTTCCTGAAAAGCCGTGCCCGTCCGACGTAACCGATGCGATCTTCGCGCGGACGACGCGCGCTCAGCCGTCCCATGTTGCATTGCCATGGTGGAAAGATCTGATGCGACAGGCGATGCAGGCCTGGCGAGCGCTGATGACCGCGCACCGTCGACCGGTCGTCGACTATGCGGTCGGCATCGCGCTGGTCGGCATCGCGGTATTCTTCATCGTGAACCCGCTGGATGATCCGGCGAACCAGGGTCCGACGGCCACAAATGTGTCGTCCACGTTCAACACGAGTACCCCGATCCAGGCCCCGTACTCGGAGGCCGAGGTGAAACTTGCGACCGAACGCGCCTACCGCGCGCTGGACTACTTTTCGGATGCCGGGCGCAAGGCGTCCTCCGTCGTTCACCAGCAGATGAAGGACGCGGCATCGCCGGCCGCGGACGCACCCGCCGCGACGTCGGATGCAGATCCGCAGGAAACGGATGAGCCGTCAGCGGTGTCCGCCGCCTCGCCGCAATCCAGCAATAGCACAGCGCCCGGGGCCGCGTCCACCCCCTTGACCGGTTCGACCGACCGCTAGCCCTTCCCCCTCGGACTCTTCCACCCACCCGCTTCCAACACCATGCAACGTTTCTCATCCCTTACCTGGATGTCGCTTGTCGCGACGGTCCTCGGCCTGGGCCTGATCCTCGACCCGGTGCCATCCCAGTCGCAGCCCGAGGACGACCTGTCCGCGCAGGTTGGTTACGTCGATCTTTCCGGCGTCGACACCTGGTTTGATTCCGAGGCCGCGACCGAAGTCGACATTCGCGGCCCGCTGGTCGACCTCGTCGCCGAAGCCGCGCGATCCTCTGATCCGGCCTTTGCCGGAATCATGGGCAACGTGACAGCGATCCAGGTCCGCGGCTACCCCCTTCCTGCAGACCGGACCGACGACATTCGAACGCGAACGCAGCAGCTCGCGTCCTCGCTCGAGGAAAGCGGCTGGACGCGGGTCATCTTCGTTCGCGAGCAGGACGAAGAGGTGAGCATCTACCTCCGGGAAGCGGACGGCCGGGTGGCCGGGCTGACGCTTCTCTCGACGAAACCCGGGGACAAGAGCGTCGTCGTCAACATCGTCGGGTCGCTTTCGCCGGATCAGATCGCTGCACTTGGCCGCGGCCTCAACCTTTCCTCGCTGGAGCAGGTCGACGTCAGCCGCAACACTCCCGAGTGAGCCCTCCTCTACCGCGATTCCATCGCGCCGTAGCCGGTAGCAGGGCCGTTCACCTCTTTCCGATCGACGGACCCACTTTCTGAATCGCGCTACGCCGGGATTGTGGGTGATCCCGGGCGGTCCGGTTCTACCGGTACCGTGCGCATCTCGTGAGGCAGGTGAGTCCTCACGAGCCATCGTCCTCCGACCTGTCGCCCAGGCCGGGGGACGATGTTTTTTCGTGAAAGAGGTCTGCTCGTGGTCAGGTGTCCGTGTACGAGCTTCTTCACGCGTAAGAGCGTGAACAGAGGCAATCCTCCCGAGACGTC
>NZ_DAXETW010000063.1:0-9937 GCF_051155795.1 Longibacter sp. | reverse complement strand
ACGGAGGGGTGGCAGAGCCTGGTTGAATGCACCGGTCTTGAAAACCGGCAGGCCCTTCGCGGGTCTCGGGGGTTCGAATCCCTCCCCCTCCGCATCTCTCGCGCCGCCGGACGCCTGTGTCGATCCGGCCACAGCAGCCCCCTCCGGAGCCCGCCCGTCGGCCGGCTCCCCCATGTCCCTGCCGGTCGATCCCGGACACATCCGCGATTGTCATGAACGGTGGGCCCGGTGCTACGAACGGCCCTCGGCGGTGGCACCTGCGCGCACAGCGGTCGTGTAACTCGACTGAACGAGACGCATCGCGTGCAGATGCGGGGACCCGCGACGGCCCTGTAACACTGATCGCCTGCCCCTCGTGTGTACGGCCGACGCGGATGGATGGGACGGTCCCGCTCAACGGATTCGCCCCGTCCGTTCGCCCGTGCCCTGGTCCGGCACACCGCCCGGCGCCTCGTTCATCACCTCCACCTTTCTGATCGACGACGTACGTTTTTCTATGATGGCGAGACTCTTATCCCCGGCGACATCCAACGAACCTGCCCGCTCGCATGCCTTCGGCGGCCTCACCGTCGCCCTTCTCCTGGTGCTGGCAACGACGGTCGTAGCGGCGCCCCGGGCAACGGCACAGCCGGTCGGCTCGGACACGCCGGCCGGCGCGGATACCACCGTGATTTCGTTCGATCAGGCCGTCAACATCGCTCTGGACCAGAACACGAGCCTCAAGCGCGCCTCGAATGAGGTCCGCCGGGCCGAAACGAATGTCTGGGCCGAACGCATGGACTGGGCCCCGAACGCCACGCTCTCGTCCGGCCTCTCCCGCAACTTCGGTCGGAGCTTCTCGCAGGAGGAGGGCGGCATCGTCGATCAGTCGACCGACTTCTTCCGCGTCGACGTGTCCGGGAGCGTCTCCCTCCGTGGTCTCGGCGTCGAAAACTACGCGTCGATGAAGAACGCGGAATGGCAGGCGACCTCGAGCGAGCTGTCCCTCGAGCGAACGCGCCAGGACGTCGTTTTCCAGGTCATGAACCGCTACATCGCGCTCGTCGAAAACCGGGAGATCCTTGTCGTCCAGCGCGAAGAACTGGAGGCGCGTCAACAGCAGTTGCGGCAGATCGAGGAATTTGTCGATGCGGGCTCGCGCCCGGTCTCGGCGCTCTATGAGCAGCAGGCAGCGGTGGCGGAGGCGGAGTCGAACGTGCTCGCCGCCGAGCGGGACGTGCAACTATCCGAGACGCGGCTGATTCAGGTGCTTCGCCTCGACCCGATGGAGGCTTATCGCTTCGACGCGCCTGAGGTGGCCGAAAATGTCGAACCCGAAGCCGCCTACGACCTGACCGCGCTGATCACGCAGGCCTTCGACCAGCGGCTTGACCTCCGGGCCGACCGCGCCGGCGTGCAGGCCGCGGAAAGCAGCGTCTCGTCCGCCCGGTCGCAGTACCTGCCGACGCTCACGTTCAGTGCCGACTACGGTACGAACTGGTCGAGCACGGCGCCCGATTTCCAGCCGGTGCCGGGCACCGGTCAGACGCAGGAGCTGGGCTTTCTCACACAGCAAGGGGTGGTGGTCGACCAGCCCGTTCAGGTGGTGGACCCCGATTTTCAGGCGGTGGATTTTTACGACATCCTGGACCAGCGCCGCGGCGGAAGCATCGGCGTGAGCCTTCGGTTCCCGCTGTTCGACGGCCTTCGCCGAGAACAGCAGGTGGAAGAAGCGCAGGTGCAGCGGCTGAACGCGCAGTATCAACTCGAAGACCAGCGACAGCAGGTCGCGCTCGAGGTCCGCGAGGCCTACCTCAACTACCAGACGGCGGTCAAGCAGCTGGATGTGACGGAGAAGCAGGTGCGGGCGGCTCGTCAGGCCCGCGAAGCCGCGCAGGAGCGCTACAACCTCGGCGCAGCCTCGATCGTCGAGCTCACGAACGCGAACCGCAACTTCGTTCAGGCCGCGAGCCAGCGCATCCGTGCCCGCTACAACTTCGTGTTCCAGCAGAAGCTCATCGCCTACTATGTGGGCAACCTGAACCCGAGCGAATCCCTGTTTTAGCCCATCGCCCCGCGTTGCGCCCCGATGGGATCGCTTCACTATCCCCGACTCTTCTCTCTGACCCATGGCTACGTCTTCATCAACATCCTCCCGCCTCTTGCTCATCGTGGGCGGCGTGATCGTCGTCGGTCTCGTCGTCGTGCTCGCGGCGTGGTCCATGGGCGCCCTCGGTGGCGGAGAGGAGGGCACACAGGTTGAAGTCGCCGACGCCGAGCGTCGGACGATCACGCAGGTGGTGACCGCCTTTGGCCGCGCCCAGCCGGAAACGGAGGTGACGATCAGCCCGGACGTCTCAGGCGAGATCGTGGAACTGACGGTTCAGGAGGGCGACAAGGTGAAAAAAGGACAGTTGCTCACGCGTCTGCGCCCGGATAATTACGTGGCGGAGGTCGAGCGCGCCCGGGCGGAGGTGTCGCAGGCACGGGCGACCCTGTCTGAGCGGCGGGCCGACTCCCTGCAGGCACGCCAGCAGTTCGACCGGCAGAAGAAGCTGCATGAGAAAGGCGTGGTGTCGGACGCCGACTTTGAGACGGCGCAGTCGACGTACCAGCAATCCGTCGCGCGGCTGGAGGCAGCCCGGTATCAGGTCGAAAGCGCCGCGGCTCGGCTGCAGGATGCGCGTGAGCAGCTCGAAAAGACGCGGATCTACGCGCCGATGGACGGCACGGTGAGCAAGCTGAATGTGGAAGCCGGGGAGCGGGTGGTCGGAACGACGCAGATGCAGGGCACGGAGATCATGAACATCGC
This sequence comes from Longibacter sp., assembly GCF_051155795.1. Taxonomy (NCBI): domain Bacteria; kingdom Pseudomonadati; phylum Rhodothermota; class Rhodothermia; order Rhodothermales; family Salisaetaceae; genus Longibacter; species Longibacter sp. Next base: position 7,146 of record NZ_DAXETW010000063.1, on the reverse strand, counting down.
CCGGCTCGACCAGATGGAGCTTGAGGTCGACGTCAACGAGAACGACGTCGTCAATGTGGCCCTGGACGACACCGCAGCTATCGAGGTGGATGCCTACCCCGAGCGAAGCTTCCGCGGGAGCGTGACCGAGATCGCGAACTCGGCGCGGGTCAGTGGAGAGGGCACGCAGGACCAGGTGACGAACTTTCCCGTCAAAATACGCGTCCTCGATCCGCACAATGTGGATGCGCGAACCGTCGCGACGAACGGCAGCGGCGTAACGCGTCAGGAGCTGCCGACCGGCCCGGAAGCGCCGCCGAATCTCCGCCCGGGGATGAGCGGCACGGTGGACATCTTCACCCAGACGCTCGCCGACGTCGTCTCCGTGCCCATTCAGGCGGTGACGGTGCGGGACTTCAACGCGCTCGACCGGGACGGCAAGGAGCCGGAAGGGCTGGATCGGAAGGAAGATCTTCGCCGCGTTGTGTTCGTGGCGGAAGCGGACACCGCCCGGATGGTGGAGGTTGAAACGAGCATCTCCGATGATACGCACGTTGCGGTGATTTCGGGCCTCGACGGAGGGGAGCGCGTGATCATTGGCCCCTACAGCGCCGTAAGCCGTGAGCTGTCGGAAGGCGATCGAATCCGCATCCAGGACGACGAGGGCGAGTCCTCGTCCGTGGAGTTTGCGTCCAACTGATTGACGGCTCTCGCCCGCCGCACCCCGGACTTTTTCCAACCACTGGCTCCAATCCCATGGAAGCGACGCGCACCGATGCGGCGACCACTCCGAGCCCGGAGATGCCGCTCATTCAGATTACCGATCTTAAGAAACGCTACGAGATGGGCGCGGAGGTGGTCTGGGCCCTGGACGGCATCACGCTTTCCGTCGAGCGCGGCGAGTACATCGCCATTATGGGGCCGTCCGGGTCCGGCAAGTCGACCCTCATGAACATGCTCGGGTGCCTCGACACGCCCACGAGCGGGCAGTACCTCCTGAACGGGCAGGACGTAAGCGACTACACGGACGACGAGCTTGCTGAAATTCGAAATCGGGAGATCGGCTTCGTCTTCCAGACGTTCAACCTGTTGCCGCGCGTGGACTGCCTCCGGAATGCGGAACTGCCACTGATCTATGCCGGCATGTCGCGGGCAGAACGCCGGGAGCGCGCGGCGGAGGCGCTCCGGAATGTGGGACTGGGCGATCGAATGGATCACCGTCCGAACGAACTCTCCGGCGGGCAGCGCCAGCGCGTTGCCACCGCCCGGGCACTGGTCAACCGACCGTCGATCATTCTGGCGGATGAGCCGACGGGCAACCTCGACACCGAGACCGGAGGCGAGATCATGATGCTTTTCGAATCGCTCTACCGGCAGGGAAATACGCTGCTGGTGGTTACCCACGAGGAGGACATCGCCCACCATGCGCGTCGTATCCTCCGCCTGCGGGATGGAAAACTGGAGCAGGACCTGAAGGTGGATTCTCCCGAGCTTGCCGAAGCAACGGTCGAATAGAGAAGGACGAACGGCCTGTTTTCTGCGTGATAGGGGCGTCCGTTACCTCTTTTCCACGTCCCGGGGCCGAACCTGAGGGGTTCGTCCGTTCGTACACGAGGGTGTACCCGTCTCTCTTTTCTGCGCCCTCTCTGCCTGTCTATGGCCCGCAACCGTACATCCGATGCCGAAGCGTCCACCGTCGAGGGCGCCGACAATGAGGATACGGACGCGGCGCGATCTCCTCAGAAGTTGTGGACAGCGCTTCGGCGCATCTTCCGGCTGAGTCGGCCCTACCGGCTGCGTCTCTTAGCGGCCCTGTTCCTGCTGTCGGTCGGGTCTCTCGTTGCGCTGGTCGTTCCGCTGGGCCTGCGCGAGCTCCTCAATGCGGTGTTCGAGGAGGCCAACCGGTCCATGCTCGACCGGCTCACGCTCGGCCTTGTCGTCCTCTTCCTGATCCAGGCCGCCGTCTCCTTTTCCGGAAACTATCTGCTGGAGTGGACCGGCGAGCGCGTCGTCTCGGATCTTCGCCAGCGGATCTACCGGCATCTCCACCGGCTGACGCTCCGGTTCTTCAGCGATCACCGAACGGGGGATCTGACGTCGCGCCTCACGAACGATGTGGGCTCGGTTCGGAGCGCGGTCACGCAGGCGCTGGCCGACCTGCTGACGCAATCGCTCTCCCTCGTCGGCTCGGTCGCCCTGATGGTGGTGCTGAACTGGCGCCTCAGCCTCATCATCTTCCTCGTCGTGCCCGTCGTCACGATCATAGCGATCTACTTCGGGCGAAAGATCCGGTCGCTCTCGCGCAACATCCAGGACCGGCTCGCTGACACGACCGCCATTGCCGAGGAAGCGCTCTCCGCCATCCGCCTCGTGAAGTCGTTCGCGCGCTCGGGCTACGAAGTCGAGCGGTACAACGACGCGGTCGAAGAACTCTTCGAGGAGTCGCGAGTCCGGGTCCTGGTGTCCGCGACGTTTTCCTCGCTCGTCGGCCTGCTGTTCTTTTCTGCGCTCACCGCCATCTTCTGGTACGGGGGCACGGAGGTCCTCGCCGGACGGTTGACGACGGGCGACCTCGTGGCCTTCATCTTCTACGCCTTCAACATCGCGCGCAGCGTGGGCGGCATGTCCCGCCTCTACTCCACGTTCAACTCCGCCGCCGGCGCGACAGAGCGGCTCTTCGGACTGCTCGATACGGACCCGGAGATTCAGGACGCCCCCGATGCGAAGCCGCTCACGGATCTCCGGGGCGACATCGCCTTCGACCATGTCACGTTTGCCTACGAGCAGGAGCCGGTCTTGAAAGACCTGACACTGGAAGTGGAAGCGGGCGAGACGGTCGCGTTCGTCGGGCCGAGCGGGGCGGGAAAATCCACCGCGATCAGCCTCATTCCTCGCTTCTACGACCCGCAGGATGGCCGCGTCCTGATCGATGGACACGACCTGCGAACCGTCACCGTTCAGTCGGTTCGATCGCAGGTGGCGGCGGTGTCGCAGGACGTGCAGCTCTTCAATACGACCATCGCAGAGAACATTCGCTACGGTCGCCTCGAGGCGACAGACGCCGAGGTCGAGCGGGCCGCACGGGCGGCCAATGCGCACGACTTCATTGCGGCGCTGCCGGACGGCTACGACGCAGAAGTCGGGGAGCGGGGCGTGAAGCTGTCCGGCGGTCAGCGTCAGCGGATCGCCATTGCGCGTGCGCTCCTGCGGGATGCGAAGATCCTGCTTCTGGACGAGGCGACGTCGTCCCTGGATTCCGCTTCAGAAGCGCTCGTCCAGGAGGCGCTGGAGCGGCTGATGGAAGGACGAACGACGCTCATCATCGCCCACCGGCTCTCCACGGTTCAGGATGCCGATCGCATTCTGGTGTTCGACGACGGTCGGATCGTGCAGCGCGGAACGCATGACGAGCTCTTCGCCCGGGACGGGCTCTACCGGGATCTCGCCGCCCTGCAGTTTCGCGACGGCAACCGCGAGGAAGCGGTAGAGTCGCTCCGGGACCCGCGCTGAGGCCGGGAGGGGATGGGCGCTGAGGCCGGGACGGTGGTTTATCTCAATGCCAAAAAAGCCCGCCTCCATCGCTGGAAGCGGGCTCGTTGGGTTGATGCTACCGGGGGAACGTGGCGGTAGCGGGCCGGGATGCTCTGGTTAGGCGTCGTCTTCTTCCTCGTAGGAGAAGCTCTCCTGCACCGAGCGGTCCTGCTTGTGCACGACCAGCTGGCTCGGGATGTGCTTCTTCGCGATGTCGCGGCCGGCGCTTACAGCTTCCTTCTTGGTGCCGAAGAGCTTCGTGGCGCGCTCGGCCCCTTCACGGATCACGGCCCAGCCTTCCTCATGAGGCGAGACGTGGTAGACGACCTCTCCCTCGGCGTCCTGTACCTGCGTCACCAGCATGGCGCCCAGTGCGTCGAGCTTGCGAGACAGTTCGCCGACCTTGTCGGAGAGTCCCTGCACCTCATGACGCGTGGGAACGCCGATGCGACCGAGCGTGCTGTTCACCGTGCGGTTGACGACGTCTTCAACCGTCTTGGTCGCGTCGTCGATTCGCTGGCTGACGTCACTCGTCAGGGCGTCCTGCCGCTTCTTCAGGCTGCTGGTCGCGTCGTCGATCTGCCGGCGGCGCTTGTCTTCGTAGTCACGGCCCCGGTCGACCAGGGTCTTGAACACCTTGTCGCCTTCCTCTTCCACGCGCGAGAGCGCGCCAAGGCCGGCAAGCCAGATTTCCCGTCCCCGCTCGGTCAGCTCGTTCGGCAGGTTCGACAGGTCGATTTTCTTCTTTTCTACAGCGGTGTCTTTGGTGCTCATAAGGTCCTCTGCTCGTCAGTTCGAGAGGGCAATGTGCGTAGAGGGGTGTGCGCATCCGGGCAGGCATTCCCGCCGGGGCACGATCGGGTGACGCCAGAGGCCGGCAGCAGTCGATTCGCGCCAGCACAGATTCCGGATTCGTCACATACATAAATAACGCATCGCGTCATAGGTTCCCAGAGGGCTTGACGCACCGTGTCATTCTTGTAGATTAACACTCCCTTAATATAATCGCTGCCTGAGGCGCTCATCGGACGCCCGTCTGAAGCGAACTTCGTGTCACTTTGTCAGGAGCGTGTCCTGTGGCATCGCTTTCGCACCCAACCGATTGACCCGGCGGCGATGAATCTCGTGCCGCTTGCTATTGCGAATCAGGCACCGACCGAATATGAATCTGCAGAAGTTTACGGTGAAAGCGCAGGAGGCCGTGCAGTCGGCCATGGAGCGTGCGGCGTCCAGCAATCATCAGGGCGTCCAGCCCGCGCACCTGCTCGGCGCGTTTTTGACGGATACCGACGGCATCACCACGTCGATTTTGCGGCGGATCGGTGCATCGCTCGATACCCTTCGCCAGCGGACCGACGCAGCGCTCGAGAAGTTGCCGAAAGTCACGGGCGCCAGCGTTTCCGGTCAGTACCTCGGGGACGAGCTCAAGAAGGTGTTCGATCGGGCGCGTGCGGAGGCGGACTTGATGAACGACGAATACGTGTCGACCGAGCACCTGCTGATCGGCCTCGTGGAGAGCAAGGGCGAGGTCGGGCAGGCCCTGCGCGACCAGGGCGCGTCGAAGTCGCAGGTCCGTGACGTGCTGGAGGACGTACGCGGCGGGCAAAGCGCCGACGACCCGCATGCAGAAAGCCGGTACGAAGCCCTCGACCGTTTCGCTCGCGATCTGAACGACCTGGCGCGTCGAGGAAAGATCGACCCCGTGATCGGGCGCGACCAGGAGATCCGTCGCGTGCTTCAGATTCTTTCGCGCCGCACGAAGAACAACCCGGTGCTGGTCGGGGAAGCCGGCGTGGGGAAGACGGCCATTGCCGAGGGAATCGCCACCCGGATCGTGCAGGGCGACGTGCCCGAAAGCATGAAGTCGAAGCGCATTGTGGCGCTCGATATGGGCGCGCTCGTGGCCGGGGCGAAGTACCGCGGCGAGTTTGAGGACCGGCTGAAGGCGGTCGTGAAGGAAGTGTCGGAATCGGACGGGGAACTGATTCTTTTCATCGACGAGCTCCACACACTGATCGGGGCCGGTGCGGCGGAAGGAGCGATGGACGCCGCCAACATTCTGAAGCCTGCGCTCGCCCGCGGAGAACTCCGTGCGATCGGAGCGACGACGCTCGACGAGTACAAGCACATCGAAGACGACCGTGCGCTGGAGCGCCGCTTCCAGAAGGTGGTCGTCGAAGAGCCGTCCGTGGACGACACGATCTCGATCCTTCGTGGCCTGAAGGAGCGCTACGAGGTGCACCACGGCGTCCGGATCCAGGACAGCGCCATCATCAGCGCGGCGGATCTGTCCAATCGCTACATCACGGACCGGCAGCTCCCGGACAAGGCGATCGACCTGATCGACGAAGCGGCTGCTCGGCTGCGAATCGAGATCGACTCGATGCCCGCCGACCTGGACCAGCTCGACCGGGAGATTCGACAGCTTGAGATCGAGCGCGAGGCGATCAAGCGCGATGAGGACGACGAGAAGCTCGAAGACATCAACCATGGAATCGCCAGCCTGGAGGACGAGCGCGATGCCCTTAAGACGCGCTGGAAGGAGGAGAAGGATCTAATCCAGACGGCGCGACAGGCGAAAGAGCAGATCGATGAGCTACGCGTCGAGGCCGAAAACCTGGAGCGTGAAGGCAAGTACGATCGCGTTGCCGAAATCCGGTATGGCGACATTCCGGACCTGGAAAAGCAGGCCGAAGAGGCAAATGATAAACTGCAGGCAGTGCAGGAGGACGGTGCGCTGCTGAAGGAGGAAGTCGATGGCGAGGACATTGCCGAGATCGTCTCCAACTGGACCGGCATTCCGGTATCGAAGATGCTGGAGAGCGAGCGGCAGAAGCTTGTCCGGATGGAGGAGGAGTTGTCGCAGCGCGTGATCGGGCAGCCGGAAGCCATCGAGGTGGTGTCCGACGCCGTCCGGCGCGGACGCACCGGGCTGCAGGAAGAAAACCGTCCCATCGGTTCGTTCCTGTTCCTCGGCACAACCGGGGTAGGCAAGACCGAACTCGCAAAAACGCTGGCCGCTTTTCTGTTCAACGATGAGGACGCGATGGTCCGCATCGACATGAGCGAGTACCAGGAGAAGCATACGGCCAGCCGCCTCATCGGCGCTGCGCCCGGGTACGTCGGGTATGAGGAAGGGGGACAGCTCACGGAGGCCGTCCGGCGGAAGCCGTATTCCGTGGTGCTGCTCGATGAAATCGAAAAGGCGCACCCGGAGATCTTCAACGTCCTGTTGCAGGTGCTCGACGATGGCCGCCTCACCGACAATCAGGGGCGGACCGTGGACTTCACCAACACCATCATCATCATGACCTCGAACATGGGATCGGAGGTCATCACGGAGAAGATGGACAGCGTCGACGGCGGATACCTGTCGGACCTCGAACGTCAGGAGCTGGAGGATCATCTGCTGAAGATGCTTCGTCAGCGCCTCCGTCCGGAGTTTCTCAACCGGATCGATGAGGTCGTCACATTCCGTTCGCTGAGCCGGACGCACATCCGCCAGATCGTCGAGCTTCAGTTCGACCGCATCGCGGGCATCGCCAGCAAGAGTCACAACCTCACACTGCAGCTCTCGGACGCGGCCAAGGACTGGCTGGCCGATCGCGGGTTTGACCCGGCCTTCGGCGCCCGTCC
>NZ_DAXETW010000062.1:0-31420 GCF_051155795.1 Longibacter sp. | reverse complement strand
AACCCATCCAAACCGTCGAAAACACCACCTACCTCGCCGCCGACCCCGCCCTATCCCCCGACACCCGCGTCATCACCAGCGACCTCCGCGTGTACGCCGACAGCATGAAGGTGAGGGTTCAGCAGTAACGGTTGGACGTTGAGACGTTTGGACGTTGATTCGTTGGGCGCCTTGTATGTCCGCTCCGGGGCTCCTCAGGTACACAAACACTTCTGCAGTGAAATGGCTACCGTACACCGATTCGAAGAGCTCGACGTCTGGAAGACAGCCCGTGCCCTCACGAGGACCGTCTACCGGTTGACGACGTCCGACGCGTTTTCAAAGGACTTCGGCCTGAGAGATCAGATTCAGAAAGCCGCGGTCTCTGTGATGAGCAACATCGCAGAAGGGTTTGATAGTCGCACCCAGTCTACCTTCATCCAGTTTCTGGGATATGCTCGTCGCTCTGCGGCCGAGGTCAAGTCCCAGCTCTACGTCGCCCTTGATCTCGATTACGTTTCGCAGGACGAATTCGATACTGCTTTCGATCAGGTCGACAAGTGCTCCAGGCAGCTCTTCCGCTTCATACAGTACCTGAGGTCCCGCCCCAACGAACCCCGAGTTCGTGAGGACGGTGTCCTGTATAAAATCGATGATGCTCACGTGGCAGGTGAACCATCATGAATCAATGGTTCAAGCTCACTTACGATTCTTCCTGTACGAACCGCGACGTGCTCAACGACCCAACGCATCAACGACCCAACGCATCAACGCTATGCGTCTGAACGAGATACCCTCTAACGAGTCTGCCAGTCCCCATGAACCGAGCCATTGAATGGTTTGCGCGTAACGGCGTGGCCGCCAACCTGTTGATGCTCTTCCTCCTCATCGGGGGTGGGGTTGCTGCTGTCACGACCGTGCAGGAGACGTTTCCCGAGTTCAGTCTGGATGCCATCCAGGTTCGGGTGACGTACCCCGGAGGCTCGCCGCAGGAGGTGGAGGAGTCGATCGTTCGGCGCATCGAAGACCGGATCGAGAGCGTCGAGGGCATCGACCGGGTCCTCGGGACCGCGTCGGAAAACGCCGGCGTCGTTACCGCCGAGTTGAAGCTGGGCACCGACGTCACCCGCGCGCGCAACGACATCAAGCAGGAGGTCGACCGCATCACCTCCTTTCCCCCCGAGGCGGAGGAGCCGATCGTCACCGAACTCGAGAACCGGCAACAGGCGCTCCAGATCGCCCTGTACGGGGACGGAGACGCACGCGTCCTGAAGGAAATGGCCGAGCAGCTCAAGGATGACTTGATCCAGTACCCCGAGATCTCCTTCATCCAGGTGATCGGCGTCCGCGACTACGAGATCTCGATCGAGGTCCCGCGCGAAACGCTCCGGGAGTACGGCCTCACGCTCGGGCAGGTCTCCGCCCTCGTCCGGCAGGGAAGCCTGGACCTTCCCGGCGGAAGCATCGAGACCGACGAGGAGGAGATCACGATCCGCACGAAAGGGCAGAACTATACGAAGCAGGATTTCGAAGACCTCATCATCGTCAGCCAGTCCGACGGATCGACGGTTCGGCTCGGCGACATCGCATCGGTAGAGGACGGGTTCGACCAGAACTCGGACCTCATCACCCGCTTCAACTCGGAGAACACCGCCATCCTTAACATCTTCCGGACGGGCGACGAACAGGTGCTCGCAATCGAGGACCTGATCAAGAAGCACCTCGAGGAGGAGGTCCGGCCCGCACTCCCCGCCAGCTTCGGCGTCGCCATCTGGCAGAACCAGGCGGAAAACCTGCGTAGCCGCCTCAACCTGTTGATCAAGAACGGCCTGCTCGGCCTATTCCTGGTCATCGTCGCTCTCTCCCTCTTCCTCGCCCCGCGCCTGGCGTTCTGGACGTCCGTGGGGATCTTCCTGTGCTTCATCGGCACGTTCATGGTCATGCAGTACCTCGGCGTGTCGGTCAATTTGTTATCCCTATTCGGCTTCATCTTATCGATCGGGATCGTCGTGGACGATGCGATCGTCGTCGGGGAAAACGTGTTTGCCGAGCAGGAAAGCGGGCAGAACCCGCTTCAGGCCGCCATCCGTGGCACCCAGCGCGTCGGCGTACCGGTCATCTTCGCCGTGCTCACGACCGTAGCCGCCTTCACGCCGCTGCTCTTCGTGGCCGGCACGATTGGCAAGTTCCTCGGCGACATCCCCACGATCGTCATTATCGTTCTTCTCCTCTCGCTCGTGGAGGTGCTGCTGATCCTCCCGAACCACCTGTCGCACGTCAACAAGAACAAGAAGCCGTCCAACCCGGTGACGCGCTCCATGGACCGGGCCCGGCTCTGGGTAGCCGCGCGGCTTCGGCTCTTCATCCGGGGTCCGCTGACGAAAGGGCTTACCTTCGCCACGCGCCGGTACGGCCTGACGCTGTGCATCGCCATCGCCACGCTGATCGTATCGTTTAGCTTCGTCGCGAACGGCTACATCAAGTTCAACTTCTTCCCGCAGGTACAGGGCAAGCTCGTCACCGCCCAGCTCGAAATGCCGGCGGGCGTGACCGCGGAGGAAACCGCCCGGGTCACCCGTGAACTCGAGACATCCGGGCGAAAGGCCCTCCGCGAACTCGAGGAAGAAGCCGGTCAGCGCCTCGGGGACAACGTCTACGTGACCGTCGGCCAGCAGCCCCGCGCCACCAGCGGACCGAACCAGGGCGGCTTTACGGCAACCCGGGCGAACATCGCGGAGGTCAGCTTCGAGCTGATCGATCCGGAAGCCCGGGACGTAACGTCGACGCAGTTCGAGGACCGCTGGCGCGAGACGACCGGGACGTTGCCCGGCGTTCGCTCCCTCGCGTTCACCGCCAACGTGGTTCAGGTCGGCGAGCCGGTGTCCGTGCAGCTCTCCGCGCCCACCCCGGAGCAGCTCGACCGTGCCGTCGCCGCGGTCCGCGACTCACTCACCCGCTACGAAGGCGTCTTCGACATTCAGACGGACCAGGAGCAGGGCAAGCAAGAAATCGAGCTTCGCCTGAAGCCCGCCGCACGGAGCCTCGGACTTACCCTCAGCGACCTTGCCCAACAGGTCCGCGCCGGCTACTTCGGGATCGAGTCATACCGCCTCCAGCGCGGCCGGGATGAGGTGCGCGTCTACGTCCGGCTGCCCGAGGAGGAACGCGACGCCATAAGCGACCTCGACGCGTTGCGGATTCGCGCCCCTAACGGTGCGGAAGTACCGCTCGAGGAAGTGGCGACGGCCTCCATCGGCGTCGGTCCGTCTCAGATCAACCGGCAGGACGGCCGGCGACTCGTCACGGTCACCGCCGACGTCAACACGTCCGTAACCACCGGCCAGGAGGTGACGAGCAGCCTCACCGCGAGCGTACTCCCCAACCTGCAGGAGGTCTACCCGGGCATGACGTACCAGTTCGGCGGGCAGCAGCGCGAACAGCGTAAGGCCCAGAGCTCTCTGGCCATCGGCTTCCTGCTGGCCATCTTCTTCATCTATGCGCTCCTTGCCATCCCCTTCCGCTCCTACGTGCAGCCGCTCGTCATCATGAGCACGATCCCGTTCGCGTGGATCGGCGCCATCATGGGGCATCTCTTTCTTGGAATCTCGCTGGGTCTCCTCAGCATCTTCGGCATTGTCGGACTCTCCGGTGTCATCGTGAACGACGCCCTCGTGATGCTCGACTTTGCCAATGAGGAGCGCGCCAAGGGACACGACTGGGAGGAGGCGCTCATCCGGGCCGGCCAGGCACGCTTTCGGCCCATCCTCCTCACGTCCATTACCACCTTCCTCGGCGTCTTCCCCATCATCATCGAGCAGAGCGTTCAGGCGCAGTTCCTGGTCCCCATGGCGGTCAGCCTCGGCCTCGGCATCCTGTTCGGCACGTTCGTGCTCATGTTCATCGTCCCCGCACTGGCGATGCTCCAGGAAACGATTGCCGTCGGGGTGAACAACGTGCTGGGTCGCGAGCGGTCGCTGGACTCCTTCGGCCCGTACGCTGCGCAGAGCCGCACGTCGCCAGAGGCCTCCACGGCCTGAGGCAGGCCAAGGGGGGCAATAGGTATTGAGAAAGCGGGGACACGTACATCGCCCCGGTGGACCATACCGCCGTGTCGGCGCAGCCGCATCCGCGGGGCGCGTCGGTCGCATAGATGCCACCGGCCGGCCTGCCCCCAGCCCGCCACGGCGCGGTCTGCGCACGAAATGACCGGTCGCAGGCCTCACACGCCCCCACGGCATTCACCCGTGACCCATACCGCGTCTGCATCCGGTGCGCGAAGCGCCATCCGGGGAGAGGCCCGAGGTTTGGTGTGTGCGGGACGCGTAAGCGAGTGAAGCGGACGAAGCCGTTCCTACGTTTGCATGTTTGTAGGGTCTGGGAACGCGAGGAGCCAAGCGACGGATACGGAGAATGCCCAATCCGATATCCCCGATGCCTGGCCCAAAGTCCCCAATCCGATATCTCCAACGCCCCCATTCAGAATTATCAATTCAACCGTCGTCATTCAACATTCGAAATCCGCCATTCACCATTCCCCCTTCATCATTCCCCCTTCATCATTCCCCATTCACCATTCCCCATTCCCATTCCCCCTTCAACCTCTTCAAGAATCTCTTCGAGCTCGAGCATGGCGGAGGTGCCGTGGATCAGGTCGGCCAACTCCACCAGATCGCCGTACCGATAGTGCACGGTAATCGGCCGCGCTCCCGTGTGCGCCTGCATCTCCCACACATCATCTGCATTGGCGTCTGTCTCCACCACCCGTCGCAGGACCGACTGAATCGCCGGCAGGTCGTCGGCCCGGAGAATGAACGGCACTCCGCGGAACGTAATCTCGATACGACCGCAGCAGGCACAGCGAAGCGAGGATCCGTGAGGCGTCGAAAACAGCGAGGCGTCAGACATTCGAGAAAGAGGTCAGGATGGGAGCGGCAAGCATCTGATGACGACATCAGTTTATACTTGGTCTAAATAAGATGCAAACAGACGAGGCTCCACCGGCCGACGGCGTCAACGCACAGACATAAGGTTTACATAATGCTTTGATAACATTAGAAATTACATACAGGTTGGGTCACATGATTTTTCCGTTCCTTTCCCGGGGACTTCAACGAAATACGCCGATCCGACGTGAGCGTTACGTTACTGTTGGCTAACTATTACAGAGGAGTAAACAACATCTCACGACACACCCCCCCGACCTATGAACCTTCGCTACCGATTACTGGCCTGTCTGGCCATCGCCTGTCTGTGGATGGCTCCGTCCGTCCATGCACAGGGCGTGACCTCCGCCTCTTTGAACGGCGTCGTCGTTGACGAAACCGGCGAATCCCTTCCCGGCGCAAACGTCGTTGCCGTCCACGAACCTTCGGGCACGCAGTACGGCGTGTCGACCCGCTCGGACGGCCGGTTCACCTTCCCTTCCGTCCGCGTAGGCGGTCCCTACACGGTGACCGTCACGTTCGTGGGATACGAAAGCGTTCGGAAAACCGGCCTTCAACTTCGCCTCGGACAGGAGCGCTCACTCGAGTTCATCCTTTCGCCCAAGACCGAAGAGCTGGATGAGGTCGTGGTTTCCGGCGAGTCGGACCCGAATGCCGACCGGACGGGCGCAGCGACCGCCGTGAACCAGGAGCAGATCGACGCATTGCCGACGATCAGCCGCTCCACGCAGGACTTCACCCGCCTCACGCCACAGTCCGACGGGCTCAGCTTCGGCGGACGCAACACGCAGTACAACAACTTCTCGGTCGACGGCTCGATCTTTAACAACCCGTACGGCCTCGATTCGCCCGTACCCGGCGGCCAGACCAACGCGCAGCCGGTCAGCCTCGACGCCGTCGAGCAGGTGCAGGTCTCGATCGCCCCGTTCGACGTGCGCGAGGGTGGCTTCACCGGCGCCGGCGTCAACACCGTCACGAAGAGCGGTACCAACGAGTTTAAAGGTACGGCCTACTACTTCACCCGGAACGAGAACTTTATCGGCGACCAGGTCGGCGACGCTGAACTGTTCGAAGCCGATCTGTCCTTCGGGCAGTACGGCGCCAGCCTCGGCGGGCCGATCATCGAAGACAAGCTGTTTTTCTTCGCCAACGTGGAGGTCGTCCGCCGAGACGATCCCGGCTCGACGTTCCGCGCTGACGGACCCGGCGTGTCCGGCGCAAACGTGTCGCGCGTCGATGCCGACACGATGGATGCCATCCGTGACCGCCTGATCGACGTCTACAACTACGATCCCGGCACCTACGGCGAAGGCTACACGCTCGGGACCGAGAACGAAAAGATCCTCGCAAAGCTCGATTACAACATCAGCCCGGGCAACACGGCCAGCGTTCGGTTTAACTACCTGAACGCATCGCGCGACCTGAACGCCAATCCGGTCGCGATCTTCCAGCGCGGTCCGAGCCCGACGGCGCTCCCGTTTTCCAACGCCGGCTACACGATCAACAATAAGATCTACTCGATCGTCGGCGAGACCAATCTCACGATCGGAAACGGGTTTGCCAATAAGACGATCATCGGCTACACGGCCTTTCGGGACAGCCGCGATCCCTTCAGCCCGCGTCCCTTCCCGACGATTGAGATCCTGAAAGGAGGAACGAGCTACACGACGGCCGGCTTCGAGCCCTTTTCCATTAACAACCTGCTCGATCAGGACGTCATCCAGTTCACGAACAACCTGAGCATCTTTGCCGGGTCGCACACCATCACGGCCGGCGTGAACTACGAGCAGTTCATTTTCAACAACTCGTTCAACCTCTTCAAGTACGGGTTTTTCGTCAACACGCCGCCGTCGGGAACGCTCTTCCTCTCGCCGCAGCAGTTCCTCGATTACACCGATCCGGCGCTACAAAACACCAGACCATGCCGGGATGACAACGGCGAGCTCATCGACTACGGCAACGACCCGACGTGCTTCCTCGACCTGGATGGTTTTGTGGACCGTGCGTCGCCCAGCTTTGCCTTCGACGAAACCAACGTCGCGCAGACGGCGCTGTACGTTCAGGACGAGTACCGTCCGTCGAACAACCTGAAGGTCACGGCCGGCCTCCGCGTCGACGTGCCGCTCTACTTCATGGACATCCCGACGAACGGGGCGATCGCTGAGCTCTCGTTCCGCGACGGGCAGCAGGTCGATACCGGCGATCTTCCGGATGTGGCACCGCTGCTCTCTCCGCGCCTCGGCGTCAACTGGGACGTCTTCGGGGACCGCAGCACCCAGGTTCGCGGCGGCACGGGCATCTTCACCGGACGCCTTCCCTTCGTCTGGATCGGCAACCAGGTCACGAACCAGGGCATTGACGCCCCGGGCTGCACGGATCCCGGCTGCCTCGGCATCGTCAACGGGCTGGACGAGGACTTCACCTGGCCGCAGGTCTGGAAAACGAACCTGGCCGTGGATCAGCGCCTCCCGGGCGACGTGATCGCCACGGCTGAGTTTCTCTACAGCAACGATATCAACGCGGTCATCGCAAAGAACGTGAACCTGCCGGAATCGTCCGGTACGTCTGGCATCGACGGACGCCCGCTCTACGGCGCGGCGACCGGCGCCCCGACGGCGATCAACCCGCGCGTTACCGGTGCGTACGTGCTCGACAATACCGACGAGGGGTACGAGTACACGATCACCGGCGAGCTCAAGAAGTCGTTCGGATTCGGGCTCGATGCGAAAGCATCCTACACGTTCACCGAAGCGAAAAACCAGCTGACTTCGACGGAGATCGCGCAGGTGCTCTTCCAGGGCAACCCGATCGCCGGCGATCCGAACGATCCGGGCCTCGGCTTCTCGGAGTTCGGCTTGAAGCACCGGTTCATCGCTGCGGCCAACTACCGCTTCGACTATGACTTCGGCGGCAAGGGCGTGGCAACCACGATCGGTCTCTTTGCGGAAGCTGCAAAGGGCGATCGCTTTAGCTACGTCTTCGGCGGCGACTTCAACGGCGATGGCATCGGCAACAACGACCTGCTATACATCCCCAACGACCCCGCTGCGGAGTTGACGTTTACCGGCACGCCGGCAGAGCAGGCAGCACAGGCGGCCGCGTTCGATGCGTACATCGAACAGGACGACTACCTGAGCGATAACCGCGGCTCGATCGCGGAACGCAACGGCGCGCTGAGCCCGTGGTACTTCACGATGGATCTTCGGATCGCGCAGGAGTTTCGCGTGAACGTGGGCGAGACGCCGAACCGCCTCCGCGTATCGCTCGACATCCTCAACGTCCCGAATATGCTGAACTCGGACTGGGGCGTCCGCGAAACGGTCCAGACCAATGCTCCTGTGGCCGTTGCACTCGATAGCCAGGGCCGACCGATTTACGATAACGGAGATGCGGTCCTTGAGTACACGGGAACGAACGAGACCTTCCAGCCGAACCCGTTCCTCGAGTCGCGCTGGCGCATGCAGTTGGGCGTCCGCTACATCTTTAACTAGCGGTCCCGAAAAACCATTCGTCGGCCTACGAGGCTGATGAAAACAATCAACGGCCCGGCGCTGATGACAGCGACCGGGCCGTTTCTATTTCGAGGCTTGACGATCGAAATATGAAGTGGTGGGTCGTAGGTGGTGGGTCGTCAATTGGATTCGATTCTTAGATGGTAATCTGAATCCGCACTCCACTCGCTCACTTCCCAATGCGCTAACGCCCCAACGTCCTAACGCCCCAACGTCCCAACGTCCCAACGTATAAACGCTATCCTAACCCTCCCGCCGGTTCTTCCAGGGGCTTCGGGAAGGGGTGCCGTTCTTGCTGGCGGCGGGGGTAGGCTCGTCGTCGCTGGCGGCCTCATAGAGGGTGGCGGCAAGAGCAGCCAGATCGTCCTTCGCCTCGGCGTCGACGGACAACGCGTCCGGGGTGAAGTGGTCATCGACGAAGTGTGTCGAGAAGTTGCCGCTGCGGAACGCATCGTGCTCCATTGCAAAGCGGCAGAACGGAATCGTCGTCTGCACGCCGGCGATCTCGTACTCGTCCAGGGCGCGTGTCATGCGGCGGATAGCCGCTTCGCGATCGCGCCCCCACGACGTCAGCTTCGAGATCATCGGATCGTAGTGGATGAGCACCTCACCGCCCTCCTCCACGCCGGAGTCGACGCGGACACCGAAGCCCGACGGAGCCGCATGACGGTGAAGCGGACCGGGGTCGGGGAGAAAGTTGGATGCCGGATCCTCGGCGTACACGCGGCACTCGACCGAGTGGCCGTGGATCGACAGGTCGTCCTGCTCGATCTCGAGTTCATTGCCTTCCGCGACACGAATCTGCTGCTCGACCAGATCCACGCCCGTGATCCACTCCGTCACCGGGTGCTCGACCTGCAGGCGCGTGTTCATTTCCATGAAGTAGAAGTTTTCGTCGGCGTCGACGAGAAACTCGACCGTGCCGGCGTTTCGATAGCCGCACGACTTGGCCGCTGCGACCGCCGCTTTCCCCATCTCCTCCCGGAGGTCAGCCGTCAGGATCGACGAAGGAGCCTCCTCCACGACCTTTTGGTGGCGCCGCTGAATCGAGCATTCCCGCTCGAACAGGTGAATCGTATTGCCATGACCATCCGCCAGGATCTGAAACTCGATGTGCCGGGGCTGCTGGATGTACTTCTCGATGAACACCCGCCCGTCGCCGAAGGCAGAGGAAGCCTCGCTCTGCGCCATCTCCATGGCCCGTTTGAATCCGGCCGCCTCCTCCACGATCCGCATGCCTTTGCCCCCGCCCCCGGCCGCCGCCTTGATCAGCACCGGATAGCCGATCTCCTCCGCGACGCCAGCCCCTTCCTCCGGGTCGGATACGGCATCCGTGGTGCCCGGCGCCATCGGCACCCCCGCCTCCTCCATCAGCTGGCGGGCCGCCGTCTTGTCCCCCATCGCCCGGATCGCCTCCGGTCCCGGCCCGATGAAGATGACACCGGCGTCCTGGCACGCCTCGGCAAACGAGGCGTTCTCGGACAGGAACCCGTATCCCGGGTGAATGGCGTCCGCCTCGCTCCGGGCGGCAACCTCGAGAATCTTCTCCTGAACGAGGTACGACTGGTTCGCCGCAGCAGGACCGATGTGGTACGCCTCGTCCGCCATTCGGACGTGCGGGGACGGACGGTCCGGTTCGGAGTACACGGCCACCGTCTCGATGCCAAGCTCGCGACAAGTGCGCATGACGCGAACGGCAATCTCGCCGCGGTTGGCAACGAGAACCTTGCGAATCTTGCGAGGCTGTACCGGCGAATCAGTCATTTCGTCTCGAACTGCGCAGTGGCATGAATTGTGTTCACTCAGTTATGACGGACTTGTATCCCGGATGACGAACCAAGATCGACGCTTTTTCTGCAGAATCGGCGGATTCCGCTCGTCTCTGAGGACGAACCGTCAGGCGCGTGGCCAATCTGGCAGTCCGCCGGCGTCGGATCCTTCCCGAACCCCCGTACTTCGCTCATCAGGCGTGTCGCACCCGATATGCCTCAAATCAAGGACTATTACGAGATTCTGGGCGTCAGCGAGGACGCAAGCCAGTCGGAGATCAAGAAAGCGTATCGCTCCCTCGCACGCAAGCATCATCCGGACCGCAACCCGGATGATGCCGCCGCGGAAGAACGCTTCAAAGAAATACAGGAAGCCTACTCCGTCCTGTCTGACGAGGAAAAGCGTCAACAGTACGATCAGCGGCGCAAGTTCGGCTTCGACGGCGACGGCTTTCGCGGCGGTCGCGGTGGCCGCGAGGTTCGCTTCGAACAGGGCGACTTCGACGATGTTTTCGGAGGACGTGGAGGACGCGGCAGCGGCTTCGGCGACATCTTCGAGAGCTTCTTCGGCGGGGGCGGCGGCTCACGCGCTCGAACGCGCAACCCGTACCAGCAACAACAGCGGCAACGTCAGGCCTCGCCCGGCCGAGATATCGAGACCACGCTTCGGATCTCGTTCCGAGAGGCGCTCGACGGCGGCAAGCGGCAGGTCAAGCTCCCGACCGGAGAGACCGTACGGCTGAAGGTCCCGAAAGGCGTCCGCGACGGATACAAGGTGCGCCTGAGAGGCCGAGGTCAACAGGGGCCGGGCGGGCAAGGCGATCTCTACGTAACCTTCCGCGTCGGCGACCATCCGCGGTTTCAGCGGAAGGGGGACGACATTTACCTGACAGAGTCGGTGTCAGTGTTCGACGCGATCCTCGGCACGACGCGTCAGATCCCAACGCCCTACGGCCAGAAGATCAAGGTCACGATCCCTGCCGGTTCACAGCCCCGCGAGAAGTTGCGGTTGAAGGGACAGGGGGTCCAAACCGATGACGGTCAGGGCGACCTGTATGTCGAGATCGAGGTCCAGATCCCCGAAGACCTAACCGAGGAGCAACGCGCGAAACTCCGTAACGCCGCCGAGGAAGCGGACTTGCTGTAAGCCACCTCCACTCACGGTGATCGCCGTCCGGACCGACCCGGGCGGCGTTTTTGATCGTAGCACCGCGGTTCCGCGATCGACTTTGGCCGTGACGCGGAGCGGCTCGGTCACGTCCAGCAATTCAATGACAGACGTTTCTTGCAGAACGGTACTGCCGATGTACCTCATCGAAAATAGCAAAGACACGTGGGCTATTTTCTCAAACTTTGCCGCTCAAGGTCGTAGCACTTGCATTCACCCGGCCTAACCCCCATATTTGTGCGTCGCATGCGCCTTATGGCGGAACAATCTGTACGTGTCGGGATCCGCTCGCGCGGCGCCTTTTCTTACGTTTGCTTTTCTGTGTCGGGCTTGAACGACGGTCATCCGGAGCTTCGTGCTCACGGACTGCGAGGCCGCACGTCATCGTTCGTTTCCAGGCCTTCTGGCCCGGCGTCATCTGTTCTTTTCCGCCTGCTCGCGACAGCATTTCGCGTGGGGAGGCCTCGATCACCTGCTGATCGCACCATTCCCGCTACGACACGGCATCATCTCCACCATGACCGATAAACCGAAGAACGTATTCCGTATTGATATTGAGCCGTCCGACGAGCACCCGGACCGGCACCCGACGCACGGATGGCAGGTACGCATCAAGCGGCAGAAGAAGCAGCACACGAAATACTTCTCGGACAAGCGATTCGGCGGGCGCGAAGACGCCCTGGCGAAGGCCGTGGAGTACCGGGATGAGCTACTCGAGACGCTTCCCGACCCGATGGATCCCGTTCGCCGCTCTGCAGAGGCCCGGTCGAAAACCGGCGTGATCGGACTCAACTTCTGCTGGAAAGATGACGGAAGCGGCACCCCGAAGCCCTACGTGCAGCTCAGCTGGCTCGAAGGCGACGGCACACGGCGCAGCGCGGCGTACTCCGTCCGCAAGTGGAACCTTCGCCGTGCCGTCTGGAAAGCCTGCGTCCGACTGCACCAGGCCCGAGAAGAGCACAACGGGGAAGTGGACGAAGTCAATGAGATGTTTCAGACGGCCTACCCGAACATCAAAGACCAGTACGATGAGGGACCCGAAGGGGACGGAAACTCGGAGAAGGACGTGACAGCAACGACAGGGGAGCCGGAACTCGCGGCCGCCGACGCCTGATACGGACCACGTCCGACGAGCACTGCGCCGCGCACGGTCTCCGGGTCGTGCGCGGTTTTTGTAGAAGACTGCGGCTGGGTTGTAGGTTGGCAGGGTAAATCCGCGGTGTGCCGCGTTCCGATGTCGCCGCGTCCTTCGACTTTCCCTGCTCCGATCGTCCATGGCCCCTATCGTTTCGGACCTCCGCTCCGCACGCTCCGCCTCGGCGCCCGTCCGATGGGCGCGTGGGTTCGCGCTTCCGTTTCGGGCCGTCGCCCTGCTGTGGCGCCACCGGTCACTGTGGTCCTGGGCGGTCGCACCGGCACTGATCGGGGTTCTGCTCTTCTTCGGCGTTGCCGCTACCGCGATCGCCTACGCAGACGACCTGCTCGCCCTGTGGTGGTCGGCCCCCGTCGCCGAGGGACTCTGGACCGGCCTTCTCCTGCTCGTATGGACGGTGCTCTACGTCCTGCTCGTCGTGGTCGGGGTGGCCGGTGCTTATCTCACGGCGCTCCTTCTCGGCGGCGTCGTGGCAAGCCCGTTCAACGACGCGCTCTCCATTCGCGCCGAAGCGATTCTGACCGGAGACGCGCCCTCTCCCGACGAGGTCGCAATGTGGACCGGTTTGGTGCGATCAATCATCAGCACCGCGGCGGTGACCGGCATCTACATCGCGCTCGCGGTGCCGGTCCTGGCGCTCAACCTCGTGCCGGGCATCGGGCCGCCGGTCGCGACCGTCCTCCACGCAGGACTCGCCGCCTTTTTCCTGGCGGTCGAATACGCGGACGTGGCTCTCGCCCGCTACGGACTGTCGTGGCGAGAGAAGCTCGACCTCCTGAACGCGAACCGAACGATGACCGCCGGCTTCGGGCTGTCGACCAGCCTTCTCCTCTGGATTCCGGGCCTCAACCTGGTCGTTATGCCGATCGCCGTCGTCGGCGGTACGGCCCTCGGGCTCGCGCTCTACGATCCGGACCAGCGCCTGTAGCTCCAATCGCCGCCACATCTCAGCACCCACCTCCTGGTCTGCCCATCCTTATCCCCCGCCCTCTCGACCGCGACCTGCACAGACCCACCCTCGATCACCAGACCACCGCCCAGCCGTGTCCGACCACGACGTATACCTCGAACGGCGCGACTTCCGGCCGCAGAGCAGCCTGCGGATTTTCGATCCGGACGAGCGGCGCGACCTGAAACGATACGGTCACTGGCTCCAGGCCCTCGCCGACGGCACCATCGAGCCGGAGTCCGAGGATCAGGAACGATTCCTCGAACTCATCCAGAAAGATGAACGCCCGAACCCCCACGACGGGAAAGGCGCCTACTTCGCCGATCTCTGGTGGCGCTACCAGCGACGGATCGAATGGGAGGAGAGCAAGGCAAAACGGTGAGGAAGCGGTTTCGAGAGGGGGAAAGTGTGAAAGGGGGAACGATTCAATGCCTCTACACCCAAACGCATCAACCGCATCAACGCATCAACGCCCTAACGCATCAACGCCCCAAAGCATCAACGCCCCAAAGCATCAATGTACTTCTGACGTAAGACTCCTTGGTCTAAACACCGTCATTATGCCTGTCATCCGCTGCACAAAGCGTTTGTTGACGTACAGCAAACGGTCGGCCGTTGCGACGGCTCCCTCGCCGGAGGGGCTGTTCGGCGAATGGTACGCCAACGCGATCAGCATGCCGTTCCCGGGGAAATGGCTCGTCCTCTACACCCATCCTCAAACGCGTATCTCGGTCGTCGTGGCCGGACGATCACTGAACACGACCGTACACCACCTGAAAGATCGCTTTGCCGGGCTTCTCACGCGGCTCGGGGTGCCGGACAGGCAGCGGCAGGACGCCTGCTCGAGCCTGAACGATGAGGTGATCGTTGCACGCACGAACAGTCGAAGTGTCATCGGGACGCAGACGGACTACGGCCACACGCTTCGCTACCTGGCCGGTCGCGCATCATCCATGGACGAGGTCGACCTGGCAGAGATGGAAGACTGCATGGCTCGCACACCGATCATCGCCCTCAAACTCTTTCCTCGAGACGCCGTGTACGACACCCTGGGCATCCCACGGAACCACTCCACCCGGTTGTAAACCAGCACGCCTCGTTCCCCGACAATCCCAGTTGACGGGGAAAGGGGGGAGGGGGTGAAAGGGTGAAGGTGTGAACGTCTCAACGCCTCAACGATTCAACGCGTCACCGCAAAATCGCAGATCGTGGGCAGGACGCCCATGACCGCCCCCCTTCACACCTCAAATCCCACACGTCAAACCTCACCCGTCTACGCTGCGGTGTTGGCGCGCTTGCGCTCTTTCGGGTCGCGGTGGCGCTTGCGTAGACGGAAGGATTCCGGCGTGATTTCGATCAGTTCGTCGTCGCGGATGAACTCGATGGCTTCCTCGAGCGACATGTCTCGCGGCGGGGGGAGGCGCTCCAGTTCCTCGCCGGCGGCGGCCCGCATGTTCGTCAGCTTCTTCTCCTTTGTCATGTTGACATCAAGGTTCTGCGGGCGATTGTTTTCGCCTACGATCATGCCCTCATAGACGCGATCGCCGGGGGCGACAAAGAACTCGCCGCGATCCTGCAGGTTGAGCAGCGCGTAGCCGGTCACCTTCCCCTTCCGATCGGCGACGAGAGCACCGGTTGTACGGTGCGGGATCTCGCCGGCCCATTCGTCGAACCGCTCAAACCGGTGCGTCAGGAGGCCGGTGCCTTTCGTATCGGTAAGAAACTTCGACCGGTACCCGATGAGTCCGCGGCTGGGCACCTCGAAGACGAGGCGCACGCGACCGCTCTCCTGGTGCTCCATGTGCTGGACCTGGCCCTTGCGCTCCCCGAGGCGTTCCATGACAACGCCGACGTGTTCGTTGGGGACGTCGATTTCGGTTCGCTCGTACGGCTCGTGCTTGGTGCCGTCGATCTGCTTGGTAATGACCTGCGGCATGCCGACGCACATCTCGTATCCCTCCCGCCGCATCTGCTCGATCAGGATTGCCATCTGGAGTTCGCCACGTCCGTACACGAGCAGGCGCTCCGGCGTGTTGGTATCCTCCACGCGGATGGCGAGGTTGTTGCGCGACTCGTCGTACAGACGATCCCGAAGTTGGCGCGACGTGACATATTCGCCCTCCTGTCCGCTAAACGGTCCGTCGTTGACCCGAAACTCCATCGACATCGTTGGCTCGTCCACGTGCAGCGGCTCGAGCGGCTCCGGATCCTCGGCCGTGGAGAGGCTTTCGCCCAACCCAATTCCTTCCACCCCGGCGATCGCGACGATATGGCCGGGGCCGGCCTCGTCCGCCTCCACCCTGGACAAGCCTTCGTAGGTGAAGAGGGCCGTCACCTCCGTCGTCTCGAACGAACCATCCCGGTGACACAGGCTGATCTGCTGCCGGCTCGAGAGCGTCCCCTGCTCCACGCGCCCGACGGCGACGGGGCCGAGATAGTTGTCCCCGTGTACGCTGGTCACGAGCACCTGAAGCGTGGCTTCCGGATCGCCGGATGGGGCCGGGACCGTATCCACGATCGTTTCGAACAGCGGACGCAGGTCCGTCAGCTCGCCATCCGGCTCCGTCGCGCACTGTCCTTCCGTGGCCACGGTGTAAAGGACGGGAAAGTCGATCTGCTCCTCCGTCGCCCCCAGGTCGATGAACAGGTCATAAATCGCATCCAGCGTTTCGTCCGGACGCGCGTCCTTTCGATCGATCTTGTTTAGCACCACAATCGCCGGCAGGTCGAGCTCGAGTGCCTTCTTCAGGACAAACCGCGTCTGCGGAAGCGGCCCCTCGGCTGCATCCACCAGCAGCATAATGCCATCGACGAGGCGAAGGGTTCGCTCCACCTCCCCGCCGAAGTCGGCGTGCCCCGGCGTGTCGACGACGTTGATCTTGTAGTCCTCGTAGCGAAGCGCCGTGTTCTTCGCCATGATGGTGATCCCCTTCTCCCGCTCCAGGTCCATCGAGTCCATAACCCGCTCCTGGATGTCCTCGTTGTCACGGAAGGTACCGCTTTGCCAAAGCATGGCATCCACGAGCGTGGTTTTGCCATGGTCAACGTGAGCGACAATCGCGATGTCGCGAAGATTCTGCTGCTGCATAGGGACCGGACACGAGGGACAGAGATTGCGTACAGCCTATGTCAACGTCCGCCCAACCCGATGTTTCCTGCACGGATGCGCGTTTGTCACGAAGACGAAAAACAGGCCGGGCCCCAACGGAGGTGGCACCCGGCCCGCACATAACGATTTTCGATCCGGTCTACTCGTTCTGCGGCACAGTTCGCGTCATCACGGGCATGGCGTCATCGTACACGAGCTCGACAAGCTGTGCCGTCAGGTTCTCGCGCTGCTGGGCGTAGTTCTCGCGCAAGGTCCGGTTGTTCAGGGACACGATCGTCGTTTCCGTTGTCGAGGCGAGGCGAGGAAACGACAGCAGCGTGGCGAAGGTGTTGACGGCGTTCAGATTGCTCACCTGCGGCAGACCCTGATTCATCATCACCTCCCGAACGATCGGTTCATCCGTGCGCACGGTGAACAGAGAAATATCCTCTTCATCCGCATTCGGTGGGCGGTAAATGAACTGCAGCTCTTCGATCGTTTCGACGAACTCATCGCGCACGATAGAGAACTCGTATTGGATGAACACGTGCGTGGCGCTCACGAGACCGAGGCCGTCCTCAAGCAACGTATCCTCCACCTGGCGGACCGGCTGGCGGTTCGCATCGGGGGTGCGCCGGAGCGTGACCGAGTCGTCGGCGGTTTCGTATGCTTGCACCAGCGAATCCAGGAGCGCGTACGCCGGACCGTCCTGGACCACGGGCTTCACCACCTGGACGCGCTGCGCCCATCGCTGTGCCTGAGCGGGCAGAGCGGCCGTCAGCAAGAGGAGTCCGACGAGAAGTGCAACGGGAAACGGGCGAGAGAGGCGGGGCACACGAAGGGGCATGGACATGGAAACGAGCGGCAGGTTCAAGCGGTGCGAGTGGAAATAAAGAATAGGCGTCCTGCAGGAAGCGGAGATGCTACGATCGGTGGGTTTTGCCCATCGCCTTCCATGCTACAGAGGATGACGCTTCACTCACCGGGTCGCGTCATCCTTTGGAGCACCTGATGGAAAAGATCGGGTAACGCGTATCCACGACCGCCAAATTCTGCGGAAGCGCACGTGGCGCTCGGGCTTCGACCGGGAGTGGCTGTTCCAGTTTGGTGCAGTAGCAGAAAACGGCGGAGAGGGTCGTGCTCCCCGCCGTCGTCCAAGACATGTAGGTTGGGGGGTGGCATCTACCGCGCAGGACCTACTGGTCGGCCAGAATGCGCGTGTGGTACACCTTGTCCCGGTCGTAGATAAACGTCTTCATCTGGCGCATGAGCACCTTCCGCCGCTGGTCGTACCCTTCGCGGAGATCACGCCCGGCTGCACGGACCACCTCCACGTTCTGATCGAGCGACAGCGCGGGGAAGGAGAGTTCGTTTACGAAGTAGTGCGTCATCGCGACGTTGGACTCATCCGGCACGCCGGATTCTCGCATCACATCTGCGACCATCTCCTGCTCGGCATCGAGGTAGAGCACCGGGATGTCCCGCTCGGCCGTCGACGGCGGTCGAAAGATGAGTTGGATGTCCTGGATCTCCTCGATGAGTTCGTTATCGACAATCTGGAACTCGTAGTCGATGAACATCCGGTTGGCGCTCTGCAGCCCCACGCCGTCGGCCAGAAGCGAGTCTTGTAGCGTCTGCAGGCGCATGGGCTCTCCATCCCGGGAGCGACGCACCATCAACGTGTCACTTTGCCGAAGCCGATTCGCCACCGTGTCGATAAAGGCGCGCGTGGCATTCCCCGTCTTCACATCCGCCATCACGGTCGCCTCCTGGCGCCATTGCTGGGCTTCAGCCGGCTGGGCGACGGCGAGCAACACGATGGCAAGAACGGCCGTCACGCCGGCCTGTATCGGGCGGGGAAGAGAGAATTGCGAGAGGGCGACAGAAGAAAATGTCATATCATCCAGTCGATCCATTCGGGAAAACGTGCTCATCACGCTCATCGGCGATATCTCTCCATCGTAGAGCAGTTTCTCCAGTCAATGCCTCGTTGAACGACCGTTAGATAGTTCGTCCCGATCGAACGCGCGGAAAAACCTACGCTTCATCAAAGTCCGGGTCGGGGGCGTCGTCGGGTTCGACGGGCAACTCCAGGGTGAAGGTGCTTCCTTTCCCTTTCGCGCTGTCGACGGTGATTGTGCCGTTCATCATATCGACCAATCGACGCACAATCGTGAGTCCCAGCCCGCTCCCCTCGTGTGAGCGCCGCGTCCCGGTCGACTCCTGCCGAAACGCGCCGAACAGCTCGGGAATGACGGACGGCCTCATGCCGATCCCCGTATCCTGAACGGTCACAACGAGCGTGTCGCCGGATGCCCGGAGGGTTACGGCCACACTGCCGTCCCGCTCGGTGAACTTGATGGCATTGCTCACGAGGTTGCTCAGGACCCGAAAGAGCGCCATGCTATCGAGCCGGGCAGTCACCTCCCCGGGCGGTAGGTCGACGCGAATCTCTACGTCTCCCTCATCCGCTTTGGGCTGCATCAAGGCAACCACCTCGCGCACCTCCTCGGCGACGTCGACCGGCTCTGGCGACAGTTCGACGTTGCCGGCCTCGAGGCGCGAGAGCTGCAGGACGGAGTCGAGCGTGTCCATGAGACGGTGCCCGCTCCGGGAGATCAGCCGAGCAATTTCGTCGTGCGGCGCTTCAGACTCGTCCGCCAGCACGTCCGCAAATCCGAGGATCGCGGTCAACGGAGTGCGGATTTCATGACTCATATTGGCAAGGAACGCGGACTTGAGGCGGCTCATTTCCTCCGCCTCTTCCTTCGCCTCGACCAGGTCGTCCTGGTATCGCTTCTGCCGCATTGCCAGCGCGATGAGCCGTGCCACCTCCCGAGCCATATTGATGTCGCCCGGTGTAAAGGCACCCCGCTCCGTGTGCGCAAGGTTAAGAGCACCCACCGTCTGACCGTCCAAAATGGCGGGAACGGAGATGAACGATTGAATGCCCACCTTCTTCAGCCGCTGGAGGAGCGGAGACGAGGACGAAAGCTCGTTCAGGTCGGTGACGCGTCCGTCGAGGCCGCGCTGAAGAGCGTCGAACGTGTGGAGCCAGTCGAGGGGAAGGCGGGTGCCTTCATCGATGCCGGCATCGTCGTCGGCGCGTACCGCCAAGACCTCGGCGTATCCTTCCTGGTTGCGAAACGCGAGGATCGACGACCGGCACTGCGGGATGGCACGGGCAAGCGTGTCGAGCGCCACCTGGCCGACGGTGTGCAGGTCCGTGGTCTGCAGCGTCGCCTGGCTGATGTCGCTCATGATGCGCAGCCGCTGCGCCGTCGATCGAAGCACGTTTTCCGACTCCACCTGCATGGTCACATCCCGCGACGACGCGACGTATTCGATGCCACGGTCGGAGGACGGATCGCGAACGAGCCGGCCGGTCACCTCCAGCCATACGTAGTGGCCGTCCTTGTGCCGAAAGCGAACCCGTTCCTTGATGCGAGCGTCGTCGTCCAGCGCCCGCGCGATCTGGCGGTAGATCCCAAGATCGTCGGGGTGCGTGATGTCGATGGCTCTCCGGCCCATCATCTCCTCCGGCGTGTAGCCGAGCACCGGCTCTACGGCCGGCGAAACGTAATGATACGTGGAGTCGAGCGCGTGACGGGTGATAATATCGACGGAGTGCTCCGCCAGAACACGGTAAAGCTCTTCGCTCGCCTGCAGCGCAAATTGGGCCTCTTTTAGATCGGTGATGTCGATGATGATACTGTCGTAGAACAGCACATCCCCATCGTCATCGAGCGTCGGGACGCTGTTGAACAGGCCCCAGAACGACTCGCCGTCGCTGCGGCGAAAGTGGATCTCCTCGCGATGGAGCCCGCCGTTCTCCCGCCGGCTCCGTCGAAGCGCTGCGGCTTCCGACGGGTTTACCAGCATCTCCTCCGCGTCGATCGTCCGGAGAATGTCTTTCGAATACCCGAAGAGGCGCTCCATCCCCTCATCCGCCGCGATGAGACCCTGCTGCGGCGTGCTCCGGTAGAGGCCGACGGCCTGTCCGACATTTGCGATAGCCTCTGTCGGTGCCCGGCCGTCCGTCGAGGTGCCCACACCGTCCGTGGCGGTCGGGCGGTTGCCCCCCTCCGTCGTCCCAAATGGAAACGAAGTCCGGGTGAGCACGAGAAGAAGGGACGCCGCCTCCTCCCCGTCTACCGGGAGCCCGGCTCGTATCTTTCCGCCCGCCTGCCGGTGAAGGTCGAACCGGATCCAGCGGAGGTCGTCATCCCCGACGGTGAGACCGCGAACGAAGGTAGCGCCGTCGCTTCCCGACCATATCGGACGATCCTCGAGGATCATCCGCCCGTCCGGGCGAAGGCATGGACCGGCCAGATCCGAGATGTGCCGATCGGCGGCCTCGTGAGGCGTACACCCCAGAAGGTCGGCCGCCCCGTCGCTGCACCGGACGATCTGCCCACTTCCCGTGCACACGAGAAGTCCATCCGACCTGGACGCGACAACGCTGTACCAGTCGATGTCCTGAAGCCAGGAAGTCGTATCGTCCATAGGAGGTCGCCGTTGGAGCGGCAGTCCATCAACGAGGAGGCAGTCTGGTGCCGTCCATCGGCATCAACGATCGCGACGGCTATTGTCGTTTCGCGTTCGCGTATTGATTCGACCGTTTGGTTGCGTCAATATACGTCACGAAGTACGGAGATTCATCTGGGTTGGGAGCATCCGCGGCCGGCGATTGCCTCCGGAAGGGCGAGCCGATCCACATGCGCTCACCCATTCGCCCTTTCCCCCTGTATAAACGTTAGAATCGGCGACGACCCGAACGGCAATGCGCGGTGAGCCGAATCGCGAAAGCATCAACCGATCGGTTCGGCGCATCACAGGGTCGGATCGTGAAGGCGACGAAACGGTCCTGCACGCCCGGAGAACGCATTCTGGCGCAAAACGCCCCTTTTGCGGAAGCGTTACGTCAAACCGGGACTGACGGCGAACGGTTCAAAAAAACGGCTCGTTCAGGCCGCCCATCGCCTTCCGGTCTGATTGCCGCATTACATGCATCCGACTGTGAACGTATCCACTCGATCTCTCCCCGTCCGGGGAATCATCGCCCTCGGTGTCGCGCTGCTCCTCGCTGCCACGGCGTTGATGCCCGCGCCTGCGGATGGCCAGTACTTCGGCCGCAACAAGGTGCAGTACGACGATTTCTCCTTTCGCACGCTGGAAACCGAGCACTTCATCTTTCACTTCTACCCGGCGGAAGAGCAGGCCGTCCGCGATGCTGCTCGGATGGCCGAACGCTGGTATGATCGGCATACGCAGGTATTCAGCCATACCTTCGATGAGAAGAAGCCGATCATCTTCTACGCAAACGATGCCGACTTTCAGCAGACAAACGTCATCAATCAGCCGATCAGTCCGGGCACGGGCGGCTTTACGGAGCCGCGGCGCGAACGCGTGGTCATGCCGCTGTCTCCATCGTATTCAGAGACGAATCATGTCCTCGGCCATGAACTCGTCCACTCCTTTCAGTACGACAAAGCCCTGAACAGTGATGGATCGGCCTTTAACCTGAATCGGATTCCGCTCTGGATGACGGAAGGGATGGCGGAGTACTTCTCCGTTGGCCGAAGCGACACGCACACGACCATGTGGATGCGGGATGCGGTACTCCACAACAACATGCCCTCGTATGAGGACCTCCGGGATTACAACGAATACTTTCCCTATCGGTACGGGCAGGCCCACCTCGCGTACGTCGGCGGGAAGTACGGCGACCGGGCCGTGAGCAATCTGTACTCCCTTGCCGGCCGCGTCGGCCCCGACTCCGCGTATGTCCGACTCTTCGGCGTGTCGGCGGACTCGCTCGTGCAGGAATGGGGCGAGGCGACCGAACGTGCCTACGCTCCGCTGATCACGGGACGGACGCCACCGGATTCGGCCGGGAAGCGGGTGCTGGACGAAACGATCGACGCCGGGCGAACCAACATCGGCCCGGTTCTCAGCCCCGACGGGCAGTACGTCGCCTTTATCTCCTCGCGCGACCTCTTCAGTTTTAACCTCTTCGTTGCCGACGCTCAGACGGGAGGGGTGATCGCAGAACTGGAGTCCTCCGGCACGACGCGCCACTTCAATGCGCTCCGATTCCTGAATTCGGCAGGCGCCTGGTCGCCGGACGGTTCTCGGCTCGCGTTCGTAAGCTACGATGATGGCGACAACCAGCTGACGATCTGGAATGTCGAGTCACAGTCCATCGAGCGCAGCATTCGCGTGAAAGGCGTCTCGGCGATGAAAAACCCGACGTGGTCGCCGGACGGCGGTCGCATCGCTTTTAGCGGAACGGACGGTGGCATCAGCG
Organism: Longibacter sp.; assembly: GCF_051155795.1. Classification (NCBI taxonomy): domain Bacteria; kingdom Pseudomonadati; phylum Rhodothermota; class Rhodothermia; order Rhodothermales; family Salisaetaceae; genus Longibacter; species Longibacter sp. The sequence continues at coordinate 8,549 of NZ_DAXETW010000062.1, read as the reverse complement.
ACCTGTACGTGCTGGACCGATCGTCCAACGAGGTCAAGCAGCTAACGAACGACCGCTATGCTGACCTGCAACCGACGTGGTCGCCGGACGGCTCTCGTCTCGCCTTTACCACGGATCGTGCGCGCTCGAATCTGTCCCTGCTCGACGTGTCCGGGAAGATGACGCTCGCCGAGATCGACGTGCAGACGAGCGACATCACGATCCGCGCTCCGTTTCCCGACGCCCTGCATCACAATCCGCAGTACAGCCCGGACGGCGAGAGCCTGTACTTCATCAGCGATCAGGATGGATTCAAGGACATCTATCGCATGGAGCGTTCGTCTGGACAGCTCTACCGCGTGACGCGTCTAAAAACCGGCGTCAGCGGCATCACGGCGATGTCCCCCGCGATGTCGGTCGCCTCACAGAATGGCGCGATGATGATGTCGGTGTACAACGACGGCCAATATACCGGATTTCGTCTCACAGCCGATGAGGCCGACGGTACGCCCCTCGCCCTGAACGCGAGGGGGCCCGAGGCGCCGGCCATTCCTCCCGCTCCCGACACGACGCAAGCGGATACCAGCGCCGAAGATCCCCCGGTCGAGCCCGGCGGAAACGATCGGGGCGCCGTTGCCGGTGCCGACACCACCGGAGCCGACTCGCTCGGTACGGCGGCCCCGGGTGAACTCGTCACGGTTGGCCGGGATGTTCAACCGAAAGCCGGCGTCCTCCCGCCCTATCAAACGCAGGATGACGGGCTCGTCGCCACCTACCTGTCGGAGCCACGCGCAGGCCTTCCTCCGCCTTCGACCGACGACGACACCGAGGACTACGATGCGGGTCTTTCGCTTGAGGCCATCGTGCCCCCACGGGCCGGCGTGTCGGCCGGGGGCCCGCTCGGGACCAGCGTGAGCGGTGGCGTGGGCCTTCAGTTCGGCGATATGCTCGGCAATCATACCCTGACCACGTTCCTGCAGGCCCAGGGATCGATCCGTGACATCGGCGGCGGCGTGAGCTACCTCAACCAGAAGAACCAGTTGAACTGGGGCGGCTCGATCAGTCACCGACCGATCATTTACGATGTAAGCGGCATCAACGTGAGTCCGACGGCGTCCCTTCGCCTCGTTCGCCGCATCCAACTCAGTACGGCCAGCGTCGACCTCCGGTACCCGCTCGACCCCACGCGCCGATTCGAGTTCAGTGTGGGATCATCTCGCTACGGGTTCGGGCTGAATATCCGCGAAATTGGGAGCATTGACGGAGACGTCACGCGTGAAGAACTGAACCAGCAGCTCGAGGAAGCCAACCTCCCGCCCGTGCCGCCGGAACGGGATACACGTTACTACGGGCAGGCGTCGCTGGCGTACGTTCGGGACTTCTCCCGCATGGGACTGACGTCTCCTATCATGGGCGGACGCTGGCGCGTGGAGGTGACCCCGCGGGTCGGGCCGGACTCGTACGTATCCGTGCTGGGCGACTTCCGTCGCTACTTCTACGCTTCCCCCTTCACGTTTGCGCTGCAGGGCATCCACATCGGCAATTACGGAGCGGATCCCTCCTTCAGGGACCGATTCGGATTCGGGGATGAGTATCTCGGCTATCCGTACGGCCAGGGCTTCGTCCGCGGCTACAACATCCGCGACATCAACCCGCGTGTCGAATGCCAGCCGCCGGAGGGAGCCGTGGTCGCAACCCAGTGCCCCGAGATCGATCGACTCCTCGGGACGCGCACCGTCACGCTTCGAGCAGAGGTTCGCCTCCCGCTGCTGGGACCGGAAGAGCTCAGCGTTATCCCATTTCGCTTCGTGCCGACCGAGTTCGTCGTGTTCGGCGATGCCGGCATCGCCTGGACGCCGGACAATCCGCCGGACCTTCGGTTCGACCGTAGCTCCGAGGCCTCCGACATCCCGGTCACCAGCGCGGGCGTCGGACTTCGCTTCAACGTCCTCGGTCGGATGATTCTGGAAACCTACTACGCCCGCCCCTTCCAGCGCCCTGAGCGGAACGGTGAGTGGGGCGTTCGGCTTCTCCCCGGATGGTAGCTTCAAGCCACAATCTTGACGCCATCCCGCGAAGAAGTACTCCTGGGGTGCGCCCCGAGCGGAACGGTGAGTGGGGCGTCCGCCTCCTCCCCGGATGGTAAGCTCTGTGATCCACCGAACGGGGTCGGCATCGACGCAGCGAGGCGACGCGCAGGGGCCGAAGGCCGTGCCATGCGCTAGTGCCGCTTGCGGCGAAGTACTCTTGGGGTGTGCCCTGAGCGAAGCGAAGAGATGCTCCTGGGGCGCGCCCCGAGCGGAACGGTGAGAGGGGCGTTCGGCTCCTCCCCGGATGGTAAGCCCGACGCACGGGCCCGTGCATCGGGTTCGCTTGAGAACCGTACACGGAGCGGACGCAAACCCGTGTGTTCCTGCGCTCTCGCCCGGGCGCGCCAGATATCAACGCGGCAATCCGAGAAACTACCATACGCGACCTTCGGAAACTCCCATCGATCCCGTCGCCAAACGGCTTGACGCTGGCTCCGGCACTGCGTATCGTGTACGTGCTTCATTACGAGACCTGGTTCGCACTGGTCGCCACACTGCACCCGCATTTGCCAATCCCTGATGATGGCCCCATCCGCTGTGCAACCGATCGCGCCTGCCGACGCGAATCCTGTTTTTTCTGACGCCTTTTGGAAGCGCTTCCAAGCCGACGAGGCGTTGGCTCAGCACCTTCCGCTGCTAACGCTCGACGCAGAAGGCTCGATCGAGTCCATCACGCGGGCGGCCCGGTCCCTGCTCGAGTATAGCCCATCTCAGTCGCTCGACTCCTACTTCTTCACGCACATTCATGGCCGCAATCTGCGGCGCGTGATGCAAGACCTCGCGCACATGGTCTGCAAACGGAAGCAGAGTGCGCGCTGGCTTCTACGGCTACGGACGGGTACCGGTCGCTGGCGTTGGTATCGCGCCACGGCTCTCAGCCGGCTTCACCGCGCGGAAGGGCAGGTCTTCGTGCGTATCGAGCGGATCTGATGCATTTGTAGCTGGACGGCGATCAAAAAACGGCGGCTTCCTTTTCGGGAACCGCCGTTTCTTCTATCGAGAGCGCCGGCCGGGATCGCGTCAGTCCAGCCGCGGCACCGCCTGCGCGATGGTTTGAGCGTCCAGCGGGCCCCTCGGGCGCAGCGGACGGGGCTCCACCGCAGAAACTTGCGCGTCCACACGACGGACGGACGCGCGCGCTTCGAGCCGGTCGACGAGTTTTCGGAGGCTGGGCAGGAGCGATGGCGCACCGTGTGCGCGGGAGACACAAACGTCGGCACCGGCCTTCTGGGCGACGGAGGGTGTCAGACCCGTCTGGAACGCACTTGCAACGAGAATCTGGGCGCCGGGACAGGCGGTTCGGAGCGCGCGGATCGGAGCATCGTTTGCTCCCGCAAGCCCCATCAGCACGATGTCGGGACACACGGCGGAGAGCTCCGGCGCCGCCCGTTCGTAGGACGATGCGCTCCCGGCAATGGTCAGATTGGCGAGGGGACCGACGAGGAAGAAGAAGCTCTCCCGAACAGCCGGATGCGGCTCAATGATGTAGATGCTGCGCGACATATTTTCGTCGTTTGGGGCAAAAAGCGCACAGGGAGATCGACCTGCACAACCAAATATCCCAAACTCTGTGCCACTGGATGCGCCGGGATCGGTCGCGTGGATCGCCGGCGAGTGTCGACCACGAACGCCATCCCCGTTTCATTTTGTAGGACGGAGGCTACTTGGCCGCGTAGTTGTTTCCACATTGGGCAAAACACCCGGCCAAACACAGGTTTCAAGCCGGTGTACGTCATATATGGATTCATCCACCACTGCCCGGATGATCACCAGTCACCGGTACCGGTCCACGGTGCCTCTGTTGAATATGTGAGCACGTGCGACACGGCGTATCGAAATAGACATTTCATCGCGTTCGTGAACCATCGGCGCGAGACACAGGAGGTTTCTCCGGGTTGGCGGCGTTCGGCCGGACGCATCGAAGCATGCGCCCATGGATGATGCCGAAAGGTTGCGCGTCTCATACCATATCGTGGCCCCTGTACCGCATGCCGGCATCGCTCCATGTCTGTATCGTCTCCGTCTTTCGAATCGACATCCGAAACCGCTACGTCGAGTGAGCGCGTCCTGCTGCTGCTTCCAGGGATCTCAAGGGAGCCGACCATCGGGGCGATTCTCTCGCGCGCGGGGTTTGCAGCCGAACACGTCGATTCCGTCGAAACTCTCTACGGCGAGCTGCGACACGGTGCCGGCGTCGTGGTTGTGACCGACGAAGCCGTCACCGAGGATGCCGTCCAACTCCTTGTCCGAACGCTGAACCGGCGGCCGCCCTGGTCGAACCTCCCGATCATCGTCCTCACGCGGCGTCAGCCGCAGTCCCTCCCCGGTCTCGGGGCACTGGATCTCTTCATGTCGGACACAGGTGGCAATCTGACAATCCTGGAGTATCCGGTACATCCGGTCACGCTGACGTCCGTCGTGCAGTCGGCCCTGCGCGCGCGGCGTCGGCAGTATCAGGTACGTGACCTGCTACAGGGACTGGAGGAGAAAAACGCCGCTCTTGCAGTAAGCGAAGATGCACTTCGAGAAGCGAACGCAACGCTCGAGGAGCGGGTCGAGGAACGAACCCGACAGGTTCAGGAACTGGCGATGGCCGTGACGGCAGCCGAGCAGCGGGAGAGGAATCGCATCTCGCATATCCTCCACGACCACCTGCAGCAAATTATTCACAGCGCCAAAATGTGGGCGGAACTGGCCGTATCCGACGCGGACACCCGGGCAGAGGGTCTGCCGCGCATTGTCGAACTCCTGGACGAGGCACTTGAAACGACCCGGTCCCTCACCGTCGAGTTGAATCCACCGGTGCTGGACACCGACGGCCTGGCCGAGGCGCTCACGTGGCTGGCCGATCACGTCTCCGAACGCCACGGGCTGGACGTCCAGCTCGACATCGGTGACGACTTCGTCGTGGCCCATCGCGATCTACGAACCCTCCTGTTCCAGCTTGTCCGGGAACTGCTCTTCAACGTGGTCAAGCACGCCGGTGTGGACAGCGCACGGGTCCGGGCGGCGATTGATGAGGCCGGGGGCCCGTCGCCCGCAGGCTTCCCCGGGCATACGGGGCCGACAGACGGGCGTGCGGGGGAACGGACGGACAGGGCGTCTCGCGTACGGATTGTCGTCGAGGATGAAGGGGAAGGCTTCGATCCGAATGCTCAGAACGGTCACGGCCTCACAAGCATCCAGAGGCGACTCGACCTGGTCGGGGGCACATGTCGCATCGAGTCGTCCCCCGGAGAGGGCACAACCGTCGTGATCGAGGCCCCGATCTCCCCCTCCACGAAGCGACCCGAGACAGACCGCCGAACCGCCGAGTGAGCGTGAAGGCATTCCTTCCTGCTCGTTCATGCCATTGACTTCCGGCCAAGACACACCCGGCGCAGGCTCAATCCGGGCTTTCGATCGCATTCAATGCCGCAACCGATCCGCCCGAGTGAATCGCAGCGACCGCCCGGGCGATGCGGTTCGACGCGTCGCATACCGTCAGCCGGTCCCGGACGGACGTTCCGTTGAGGCGAAAGGGTGGGATGGTGTTGGTGACGAATAGCCCGTTCAACAGATCCGTGCCGAGGATCGAGGGCGCGTTGCCAACGAACACGCCGTGGGTGGCCGCCGCGTAAATGGCATCGGCGCCTCCGCGTGCGCAGGCCTCCGTCGCGCGACGAATCGTCGTACCGGTGCTGATCAGGTCGTCCACGATGATGGCGGTCTGTCCCGCCACCTCACCGATGAGACTCCCCCCGGACACGCGATTGGCTTCCCGAACCTTTTCGACGAAGGCTACGGCCACACTTCGTGTCGTATGGGCGCGGAGCGTCTTCGCAAACCGATGCGCCCGCTTAACCCCTCCCTCGTCCGGCGAGATGACAACCAGATCCTGTCCTCGCGCCGCCTGGAGGACGTGGTTGATCAGCAGCGGACGCGCCTCCAGGTGGTCGGTCCGTACACGAAACGCGTTCTGAAACGCCGCAAGGTTGTGCACATCCATCGCCAGAACGCGATCGACGCCTACCGACTCGATCATCCCCGCCAGGTAACGAGTCGTGACCGGATCGCGCGGTTTCGTCTTTCGGTCCTTCCGCTGGTAACTGAGGTAGGGGAGGACCGCCGTAACCCGTGCCGCCGCCGCGTCGCGCAACGCCCCGCAGAAAAAGACAAGCCGACAGAGCTTGTCGTTCACGGTCATCGCCGGCGCATCGTACATCGACTGGATCACGTAAACGTCCTTGTCGCGCACGTTGATGAGGGGACGCGTGGCGTGCTCGCCGTCGTCGAATTCATCTTCGGCGTGATCAGATAGTGAGGTCCCGAGCGCACGCGCCACAAGGTGGCCAAAATCGCGGGTTTCGCTCAGGGCAAACAGGCAGAGGTCGTCGGTCATGCGGAGGGTGAGGAGTCGAAGAGAGGAAATTCGACCGGTGGGCGGACCGGCATGAATAATTTAACGTTTTCAATTTCACATATTTGTTTCAACTATACACTATTTATAAATCATTGTATAAATTATAGTGCATCTAATTCTTGTGTATATTTACAATCAACGCACCAGACATGAGACCTACCAAGACGCTACTCCTCCTGCTCGTCATCGGTTTGCTCGTGGGCGGATGTGACACAACGGATCCGGTCGCGCCGCCGCCCGAAGAAACCGCTGGGATGCGCGCCTCCGATGATGCTATCGAACTCATGCGCGCACGGCTGAACCAGGCTACAGAGGTCATGATCGACGTACTCCGTGATCCGGCTGCCGTGACGTCGCTGTACGAGGCGGTCGCCCTGCGGGATGCCGAAGGGTTCGATGAAAACGTGTCGTTCGCGCACATGCTCGTACGCGATCCGGATGTCTCGAAAGCATACGTGGACGTTCGAGATCCCTTCGCGACGGCCTTCGACCGAGCTCTCGAACAGGTGACGCCGACGACCGACAAGGCTCTTTCGGGAGAGGACTTACGGACGTTCCTGATCCGAACGGGGACGATCATCCGGCTTCCCTACCACAATCGCTTCGATGCATCCCTGGAATCGCCGACGGTCGTTGCGCACCCGCTGACGCCCGAGGCGGAAAAGGCAAGCCCCGAGCTCACGGTCGACGGGTTTCGACCGGTCGCCGGTAAGACGGCGGGGTACGAAACCGTTCCTGTAAACCGCGCGCTGGCAAAAACGGAACCCGTCCTGGTCGTTGCCCCGTGCGACCGGATTTACATCGAGTCGGCACTCGAAGCGGCAAAAAGCGCAACGGCTGAACCCGACTACTGCGGCGGATACGGTGATGGCCCACCCGGTGGCGGCGAGCCTCCTTCCGGCGATGAAATCACCGCAGACGACGACTTCGAGGTGTACCTCGACTGGATGCAGTGCCGCAAGGATACGGACAGCATCTTCAGTGGCGGCCCCGACTACCAAGTGTTCATCTACGAGCCGGATATTACCACCTATCCGATCGATCCGAGAAATGACACCTACGACGGGTTCTTTCAGGTCAACCAGTTCTCCGGAAAAGACTGTGACAAGAAACGATGGGAACGGGTCGGTACCGTCTGGGACAGCAAGTGGGAGAAGATTGACGAGGAAAACGGATTTCTCGTCTACGATTGGGACCGGATCGACGACACGTCAATCACTTACAACGTCGGTTACGATGGAAACATAGCAGGTATTGATGTGGATGCAAGGGCGCAGGGGACGTTCCGGATTAGCAACAACGCTCCGTTATTCAATATCAAAATAAACCGCGATGCTTTCGCTTCCAATAACGACACCAATTGCCGAAACCTCGGCATGCGGGACGGAAATTGTATTCGAGGTGGGGGCAGTGGCGTCCGGTTTACTCTCGGCGCCAACCTGATCGAGTAACTCGGTTGGTTCGACCGGTCCGCCAGGTCGATTGATGAGCCACGTATGAATCGTTCAATATCGGGAGGGGGGGGCAAGACGTCCCCCTCCCAAAAAACCAACCCCACCCTGCATGTATTGACTATTGAAGTACGTTTATATATAATACTTTTTAGATTAAGTAAAGCAGCTTTCAGTTATGACTAACACGACCGTCTGAAACTAGTGTATTTACTGTTATGCTCGACCATCGTACAAGTACGTTTATTGCTTCTATATCTGTACTTATCCTCTTTCTCGTCCCGCCGAACATCTATGCACAGTCGTCTGCCACCGTGACGACGGGATTCTCGACGGGAATCGTCGGACAGGGCGACTACCTCATCCCCTCGGTCCATCTAGGATACGAGCGGCCAATTGCCTCGCAGGTTCGCGCACACGGACAGATTCGTTCGTCGCATCTCTCGTCGATGTCTGATCCGGTTAAAATTGTGCGAGCTCGGCTCACGTACATCGACTTAACGGTCGCTGTCGATGTCACGCCCATTGAATTCAGACGACATCGATTGACTTTTGGCCTTGGCCTGGCGAATCGAGCCCGGTGGGAGAAACGCGCCCTGGCATGGCAGCGACGCATCCAAAATGGTG
>NZ_DAXETW010000061.1:0-5209 GCF_051155795.1 Longibacter sp. | reverse complement strand
GCCATCACCTACTTTGCCGAATACACCGGCATCGCCTACCCGTGGCCGCACATGTCGGCCGTCGAAGGCGGCGGCATCATCGGTGGCGGAATGGAATTCCCGATGATCACGATCATGGGTGACTACAACAACCGCTCGGCTCGGATGCTCTACGCGGTCACGGCTCACGAACTCGCGCATATGTGGGTGCCCATGATGGTGAATACAAACGAGCGTCGTTACTCCTGGATGGACGAAGGCACGACCTCCTTCAACGAAAACATGGCGCGCCGCGACTACTTCGACGACTCCGACGCCATCGCGTCGGACCGCCAGGACTACATTGACTTCGTCCTCCGCGGCGGCGAGGCACCGATCATGCGGTGGTCGAACTACCACTACTCCGGCGCCAGCTTCGGCATCGCGTCCTACCGGAAACCCGCCACGCTTCTGGCGGCGCTCCGCGGCGTGCTCGGCGACGACACGTTCAACGAGGCCTATCGCGCCTTCCTGGCGGACTGGCAGTACCGCCACCCGTACCCGACGGACTTCTTCAACACGTTCGAGCGCGTCAGCGGGCGGGATCTTGACTGGTTCTGGTCGTCTTTCTACTACGAAACCTGGACGCTCGACCACGCGATCTCGTCCGTGACCCGGCGCGGCGACCGGCTCGAGGTAACGGTCGAGGACCGGGGCCGCGCCTTCATGCCCGTCCACCTGACCGTCACCATGGATGACGGGGACGTCGTCGAAGGCCGCATCCCGGTCGACGTTTGGCTGCGCGGCCGCACGACGGCAACGACGACCCTGAACGTGGACGCGTCGGCGGTTCAGTCCGTTGAGATCGATGCCGAGCAGCACTTCCCGGACGTCGACCGGACAAATAACACCTGGACGCCGGCAAATTGATGAGCCGCCGGCCGGCCACCCGATGCATCGCCCGCGTCAGGTACCGTCGTGAATTACCACGGCGTCCTGGGGAACGTTGCGCAGGAACGGGGATCGGGACAGGACCCCGTACTTCCCTTCCGTGTAGTGGGTCACGACCAGTCGCTTTTCTGCGCGGGTCAGCCCGACGTACAGGACGCGGCGCTGCTCGTCTCGCTCCTCCTTCGTCCGCGCGTAGAAGGGCGGGAAGTGGTCGCTGTTGACCCGGGTGCAGATCACGCGTTCGAACTCCAGCCCTTTCGCGCTGTGGTACGTCGATAGCGTCACGACCGCATCCCCCCGCTCGGCCTCCTGGTGCCCCCACAGCGCGAGGTGCAACAGCAGATCGCCCAGGTGGTCCCGGACGAATTGATCGTGGAAGGGCGCGAGGATTGCTTCAATCCGGCCGGTGAGCCCCGGCTGACTCGAGGCATCATTGTCCAGGAGACGCGCCTCGTCGAATACGTCGTACAGTTCCGGTGTCGCCCGCACCATCTCAGCCAGCGATCGAGGCAGGATGTCGCGGAGCACCCGAGCGGCCGCGGACGCATCTCGCAACGCCCACCGGTAGCCCGTCTCCAGGAGGCGCCGTTCGCCGTCCGACCAGTCCGGCGCGACCTCGTGCACCTCGCGAAGGCTCATCTCGGTCTGTACACCGGCGAGGACGAGCGGCAGCAGCGGCTCGCCCTCGGGTTTTCGCTGCATCACGGCCTGCCGCGCCTGGAGCGCTTCGAGCATCGCCTGCTGATCTCGACAATCCGCCAGCGCCCGGTGCACGGTCGGCGCAGCATCCTCGAGTAGCGCAGCCCGGAGGCTCTCGGCCGTATGATGCTGCAACTCGGGACACAGCCGCGTGGCAAGCGGTAGCGTGTCGTAGGTGGTCGTCCACGGCTCCTGCTCGCCGTCGCCGTGGTCGCGATGCATCCGGCGAAGAATCCTGAAGTCGAACCGCCGCCCGTTGTGCGCCACAATGGGGAGCGACCGGCAGAATGCGGTAAACCGGCGCCACGCCTCGCCGGCCGGCACCGCGTCCGAGAAATCGGCGTCGACGTCCATCCCGCAGACCGTCTCCAGCGTCTCGATCGCCTCCTCCGGCAGGTCGGACGGCAGTTCGATCTGCACCTCCATCGCATCCACTTCTTCCCCGTTCTGGATGCGCACGGCCCCGATCTCGGCCACGTGACATCGCTTCACGTCGAGGCCCGTCGTTTCGAGATCGACCATCACGTATTCAGGAAATGCCGGCTCCGGCTCCATCGGCGCCGTAACCGCCTGAAGCAAGGCAAACAGGCGAATGGCCGCCGCATGGTATTCGTCCGGCGCGACCCGGGTGACGTCGTCAAGATCCCAGCCCGCCAGCACGAGCCGCTCGTATCCCGCTGCCCATCCACCAATATCGAGGATATGCGGCCGCGTATCCGCCAGCGCATCGTTGCGGTCGGCCCAGTCCAGAAACGCCTCGGCCTGTCGCGTCACCACAAGGTCCCCCTCCCCCAGCGGACGCGGGGCTTCATCTCCTGCAGCAACGAACGCCGCCGGCGACCGGTTGGGGACGTGGTCCGGAGCCGCTTCCAGGTCGAGGGCCTGCCGAAGGAGTGCGCGCAGGATGCGAACATGCCGAAAATTCCGATCGAACACGAGGATCCGAGCCCGAAGCCCCGCGCCGCTCTCCCTCCGGGTCTTCCGCCATTGCCGGAGCCGCTGCCCCGCCGATAACACCCCGGCCGCTTCCAGCGGATCGGACAGAACGGACGCAGCCTCCTCCAGTAGGTCCGTGGACCCACCGAGTTGCTGCAAAATCTCTTCCCCCAGTTCCCCGATCGTAGCGTCGGGCGATCGGGCCTGCTGCATGATGTTTACCAACGCAGCGTACGTCTGCTCGAACACCGGCCACTGCGCGCCCAGCCCCTCCTCCTCTGCTGCCGATCGGTCTCGTGCAAATCGCTGGTAGGTCCCCCACACCGTCGCCCCCGTCCGCTGGCGCACGTTCTCCACGCCGGCACTCGCAGCGTCCGGCAAAATCACATCCAGCACGTCCTGCATCGGCCCATCCGGCAGCGTCCCGGCCGACACCACGCGTTCCACGATAGCGAACATCGATCGGAGCCGCTGCATCGCGGGCGTTTCGAGAATCGGGTCCGTCGAACTCGCCTCGCACGCAATCCCGGCCCGAAGAAATCGCTCCTCCAGCCCCCGGACGTGATCGTTCCACGGTGCCAGAACCGCAATCTCCCGGTGCGGCACACCATCCTTGATCCAGGACGAGACGCGGCGAAGCGCCGCCTCTTCCTCGCGTTCCGGCGTGTCGTAGGCGATCAGGTCGACCGGCGACGCATCCTCGCTCGCCGTCGTCACTTCGCCTTCTTGCTTGATACGTTCCTCCGCCGGCAAGACCGACTCGGCGACGGCATAGATCGCACGATTCGACCGGTAATTCGTCGACAAAACATGCTGCCGTCCGGACGCCCGCGTGCAGCCGAACGTGTCGATCAGATCCCGCAGGTTCTGCGGCCGCGCCCCTCGAAACTGATAGATCGACTGGTCGTCGTCCGCGACACAGAAGAGGTGCGCTCCCACTCGCTCGTCCGGCGCCCGGGCCACGCGCTCGATCACACGGAACTGCACCGGGTCCGTATCCTGAAACTCGTCCACCAGGATGGCCCGCGTCGTTTCGCGGACGGCGTCGCGCACCCGATCGATGTTGACCGCATCCCGCGCATGAACGAGCAGATCGTCAAAATCCACCGCTCCCCGGTCCGCGAGCATCTGGTCGTATTCCCGAATCCCCGCCTGCAGACGTCCCCGGACGGGCTTGAAGCCGAGCTTCACCTGACTCACGCGGAGCTTCACCGATCGGTAGGTCGTCAGGTCGTTGGATTTCGCCCACCCCCGATTCGCTTCGAACCAGCGCTGCCAGAACGCATCGGTCACCGCCTCGGGTGCCACGACGATGTCGGGGTCCAATCCCACCGCATCGCCATGGCTTTTCAGAATGTACGCGCAGAACTGGTGGATCGTCCCCGCCCGCACATGCTGAGCCCGTGAGCCGATCAGGTCGGCGAGGCGCGACGTCAGCTGCCGCGCCGCCTTCCGCGTGAACGTGATAACCGCCAGTTGCGACGGGCGAATCCGGTCGGCGTGGTGCGTGAGCAGGTGCGCTGCCCGGCACACGAGGACGCGCGTCTTGCCCGTTCCCGGCCCCGCAACAACGAGTTGCGGCTCGAGCGACGCCGTTACGGCGCTCTTCTGAGCCTCGTTCAGGTCCGGCCACACACGCGCCTCCTCCGAGTCGGGCGACGCCGTTCCGGCGGGCGAGGCATACATCGAGGCGGTCGAATCAGGTACGTCAGACATCAGGTACGGCTCAGTCGGCAAGGACATCGTAGGGTCGACCAACCTACAAGGCACCGCTCGAAAGATCGAAACGGGCCGGCGGAGTCGATATTATCTCCAGAGATAATGCCTGGCAAAAACCGCTTCCCTGGCATTCCCGGTCGCGTCAACGGATTTTTTGTTTGGGAAAACGGGGACACGTACGTCCACGGCGCCTCCGTTGCCGGTGCAGCCGCATCCGCGGGGCGCATCCGACGACGCTGCTGGCTCCGGCGATAGCGGCCTCGAGCCCCCGCGGCGCGGTCTGCACACGAGACGACAGAGCAGCGTCGCTCTCCGGCTGCTTCCCCTCACGTCCCCTCGGAAAGAACGCGTTCCACCACCTCTACGAGGGTCGAACCGACGACCATCGGTTCGGGCTCGACCGTGGCCAGGTATTGTCCGGGTCGTGCCACGAAGGCGGCCTTAAGCCCGGCCCGCAGAGCACCGGTGGTGTCCCAGGCATGGGCTGCCACCATGCACAGATCCTCGGGCGGCACATCCAGCTGTCGTGCGGCATACCGATAGGGCTCCGGCGCCGGTTTCAGGCGACCGGCATCCTGCGCGCTAAACACCCGGTCAAAGCGGTCCGTAAGGCCGGCGTTCTCGAGCTGTGCCGCCAGCGTATCCGGCGTCCCGTTGCTGAGCGCCGCACGAGGCACGCCGGCCGTATCCAGGCGGTCCAGTGCCGGCCCGACGTCATCATGCGCGGGAAGGCGGCGAACCGCATCGAGGACCGTTTCGATCTCCGAAAACGGCAGGTCATGACCGTAGCGCTGACCTGTGACGCGTAAGGCACTGGCAGCCAGCTCGCCGAAGTCGACGAAAGGACCCGTGATCGTGGTCGTCATGGCTCGCTGAAGCAGCTCGGCGAACCACGCCTCTCGGAGCCTCCGCCCCGACGGACCGTCACCGCCGAACACGCGGTCGA
>NZ_DAXETW010000060.1:0-4092 GCF_051155795.1 Longibacter sp. | reverse complement strand
GCGACCGAGCGCAGCCGCCCGCCGGAGCGCGGAACGACGGGCGACTTTTTTTGCGGCTCGTTTTTTTGGTCGCTCAAAAAAATGAGCCAAAAGAACTACGGAAACGGCAGCTCCATCTGCACCGCAAAGACCTCCGCCCCCGGATCACTCAGGTTCGACACCGACAGCCCCAGCAGCCGGACGGGCTCCTCGGGCGGGTGCGGGTCGTGGAGAAGGCGGCGCGCGATCGCCAGCAGGTCCGACTCCGACCGAACGAAGCGGTCGAGCGTGACCTGACGCGTCGACACGTCGTGCCGAAAGCTCTTCATCTTGAGCGTCACCGTCCGCCCGCGGCGCTCTGCGCGTTTCATCCGGCGCATCACTCGCTCCGCGATGGGCTCCAGGCGCTCCATCATCGCCTCGGGCTCGGCAACGTCATCCCGAAAGGTCCGCTCCGCGCCGACCGACTTCCGGGTCCGATTTGGACGCACGGGGCGCGTGTCCCGGCCGTGCGCGATGCGATAGAAGAAATGCCCCCTCCGCCCGAAGTGCTTCACCAGATCCGACTCCTCGACGGCCTGCAGGTCGGCGCCCGACTGAATCCCGAGGGCACGCATCCGCTCGGCAGTGACCGGCCCGACGCCGTGAAATGCCTCAATGTCCAGTTCGGCAATGAAGTCCATCACCTGATCCGGCGTCACGACCGTCAGTCCGTCCGGCTTGTCACGATCCGAGGCGACCTTTGCCAGAAACTTGCTCGGTGCCACGCCGGCCGAGGCGGTCAAGCCGGTCTCGTCCGCAATCGCTTCCCGGATCCGACGCGCGATCAGGGTGCCGGACGGCGGCCCTTGCTTCGGATCGGTCACGTCCAGATACGCCTCATCGAGCGAAAGCGGCTCGATCACATCGGTATAGCGGGCGAAGATCGCCCGGATGTCGCGCGACACGTCCCGGTACACGTCCATGCGCGGCTTGACGAACACCAGATCCGGACACAGGCGCTTCGCTTCCACCGACGGCTGTGCCGAATGCACGCCGTACGGCCGCGCCTCGTAACTGGCCGTCATCACGACCCCGCGCGGCGGACGCCCGCCCACGGCGATGGGTCGCCCCGCGTATTCCTCAGGAAAATCCCGCTGCTCCACCGACGCATAGAACGCGTCCATGTCGACGTGGATGATCTTGCGAGACGGAGCGTCGGTGCTCACAGCCAGCCGCCAGGACGGGTGGAAGGAAAAAAGACAGGCCCGGTGGCCGGGGTGCTGCGGCCGGCACCGTGGGTCTTCGTACCTCCCGCTCGCCCGTCGGTTCGCCGCTTGCCCGGCCCTCCAGAGGCTCCGGGCAACGTGGACCAGACGCCGGCGCCCGGAGGTGGCAGCCGGCGCGTATCCAGGTTTCTCTCCGGTCCCGTGTAACCTTTTCCTTCGCAAGATCGCTCTAACGGTTGCATGGGCGACGCAGCACCGCGGACTGCGTCCACCTGTCGACCTACCTTTCTCGTGCTCGCACCAGCAGACCCCACTATTGCCATGTATCGACGCCTTCTTTCATCGTGCGCAGCGACCCTTTTCGCCCTGCTCCTCATTGCCGCGCCGTCTGCCTTCGCGCAGAGCGCCGCATCGCCCGGCGCGGAATACGCCCAGCGCGTTCGCACACAGATCACCGGGATGCTCAAGTCCGATAACCCGGACGTTCAGAAGCAGGGCATTTCCCTGATCCAGCAATTCGCCGAGCGCTCCGAGCGCCCCATCGATCCGACGTACTTCGCGGAGCGCCTCTCCCGCATGTATTTCGACCGCCAGCGCGACGACGATGTCCGCATGAGTGCGCTGGACGCCCTGCACGCCATGGACAGCCTGGAGAATCGCGTGTCCCAGATCGTGAAGAACCTCCGCTCGGATCCGTCCGATAAGGTCCGGGCCCACACGCTGCAGGTGCTGTCCAATTACAACGCGACCACCTAACTGCGCCCCGGCGCATTCCGGCTCGATCCGGAATGTACATCTCCACGAACGACAACGCCCCCGTCCGGCCTGGCCGAATGGGGGCGTCCTGGTTTGATCTGTAGTGTTCTTTGCACGGCTACTGTACCTGATCGTAGATCACGGACAGGGCTGCCTTTACATCCTCCGGAAGCGGATGCCGCTCACCACCGACTGTCACGGCGACGGAGGCAGCACTTGCCATCGTGAGGACGGAAGACGGCGACACGTACACGGACACCGTTCGGGGCGCGTCGGTGGTGACCTCCGTGCGTTCGACCTTTACCGGCGCATCGTTCGCCATCAGGGTGATCGCCGTCCCCTCGTCCACACCACGCATCATGAAGGCGAACCGGGGCCTGCCATCATTTCCCCGAATGCCGACCGCCCGGATCATCACGTCCTCCGATAGCGAGCGGGGCGACAGCATCATGTAGGTCGTCTCGCCCTCCCCGGGCCCTTCCACGTCAACGACTTGCTGCGCCCGGACCGGCTGCGCAAGGAGCAGCGCGCCGACAAACCACAGTCCGGCCCACGCAAGCAGCCGGGCGCCGGGCCGTGCGATGCGTCTCGCTCTGGACACGAAGCATCGGTCAATACCCTGCATGATCGATCGAGCGTCTTTTCGAAGTCGACGAGCACCACGGGCGACACGCGAACGATGCCGGCTCACCCCACCTCACGCACCGGCCGCGATTGCGTGCAGATCGTCCCCGATTTGATATCATCGAAAACGGTCCAGTAATGTTCACGCACGTATTACCGTCATGTACCCGCCAGCTCCTCCCTTCACGGAATCGTTTCGGGCAGGTGCGTCAGGACGTCGAACGGCCGATCCCCGTATAGAGATCGGCCGTCTCAGATCGAATCTGCTGATCGTTTAGCCATCAACGGCGAGACGCGGAGCGGGGCTCCATCGTCAAGCTACCGGGCTTCGTCCTACTGCGTCTGGTCGAAAATATCCCAGATGCGCTCCAGTTCGTTGGTCGACGGACCGTCTTCGTCGTCGCTGCCGGACGCCGCACGGCGGGGCTTCTGGCCGCCCTGGCTTTTTACATCCTGCTTGATGGCCTCGAAGTGGGAGGACCCGCTCGACTTCTGTCCTTCGCGCGACTCGCCGGACGGATCCTCTGATTCCGCCGTCGGGGTCTGCCGCTCTTGCTCCTGCGAACGTCCCTGCGGCTGCGGCGCATCGCCGGCGCCGAGGCGGTTCGGGAAGAGGGAATCGATCCACTCCTGCTTCGTCTTCTCTTTTTTCTTCGACTGCTCGGACTCGTCCTGCGTGCGTCCGCCCGAGTACAGGGTCGGAGGCGTCGTGGCCGTGCTCCCGGCTCCATCGCTGGACGGCGGGGCCGGTTCGGCGTCGAGTTGTCCGCCTGCCAGTTCCGTCAGCTGGGCCGCGACCTGCATCAGCTTCTGCTGGCGACGCGCAAGCTGGCGACGCTCTTCGGTGACCTCGTCGGCCTCGTGCCGGATCCGCTCGTGAAGCTCGGCGGTCTTGCGACGGATGGCGCGCGCCTGCTCCTCCGCATTGCGCGCGACCTCTTCCGCGTCCTCCTGCGCTGCATCGAGTTTGGCCTTGACGTCGCGGACAAGCTCGTCGGTGGAGCGATTCGTGTCGTCGATGGTTTCGTCCAGCACACGGGCGACGGCTCCGTAGCGCTCGACTTTTCGTTCGAGCGTTTCGATGCGCGACTTCATCTGCTCCCGTTCGTCGGAGACCGTGTCGAGCTCGTCGGCGAGGGACTCGAGGTAGGCGGTCACCTCCTCGGCATCAAACCCCCGCAGGGCCCGGGAGAACGAATGATTGCGAACGTTGGATGGCGTGAGATCCATAGGGGCCTGGAGCGAAAATGGTGGAGTGGGGAAGCTAGAGAGAGCGGTGGGGAAGTGCGCGAGAAGCGTTGGCCAGGCGTGTTTTTCCCTCGTTCCGGATACGCTCCACGAGGCGTTCCACTCGGCACGGGGCGACCGAACTCGCGCTCTCCTCACAGAACGGTCGAGTCGGATATGCACACCGAGAACGGGACGAGGACCCGAGCGTGGGCTTCTGTGCTCCGTTGGATCAATCTTATGTGATCTTCTCGCTCATGCAAAATTCGTAAGCCCGACGTGATTCGACGTTCCCTTG
>NZ_DAXETW010000059.1:0-6300 GCF_051155795.1 Longibacter sp. | reverse complement strand
ACCGCGTGGTACGACACGCCGGCGTCGGCCTCAAAGCCGAGCGACGCCATGTCGACGTAGTTCCAGGCATACGATCGAAGTACATCAGCCGAAACAGTCTGCGAAGAGGTCAGCTTCTGATCGGGCGTCCCGCTGCCGTCGTCGGACCAGATCTCAACCGTGAGCGGGCCGGTCAAGGTTGGGTTTTGACCCGTGTGGAAGAGCATTCCGCTCAGAACCCCGGCGGACGACGCCTCGAACCGCACGGCAGCCGGCTCGGCCCCCGCCGACACCGACGTCTCACTCGAACTCCACGCGTCGTACGCGATGACCTGTCGCTCGTACTGCGCACCGCTATCGAGGACGTGCTTCATCGCTCCGATCGCGTCGAGCTTCCCGTAGCCCCAGGTCACATTCGGCACCGACCCCGTAAAGGCATCCCCGGCCGCACCGGTTCGCAGCGCCTCTCGCAGTTGATCGACGGTGAGGGTTGCGTCGTGCTGAAGAAGAAGCACCGCCGCACCGGCCACCACGGGCGAGGACATGCTGGTCCCCCGGCTGAACCGGTGCTTGCCTCCGTCCGCCACGTACCACCCAGGCGTGGAATAATCGGACGAATAGGCCGACGCTGTCATCTCGCCCGGAGCCGCAACGTCGGGCTTCACCTGCGACACACCGCGAAGCGGTCCGCGACTGCTGAATGCCGAGATGTCGTCGCTTCGGTTGGGCGCGCCGCGCGAATCCGTCGTGAAGCACCCGTTCCCGTCCGAGCACCACGCCCACTGGTGCACGTAGGAGCCGGCGGTGAGGATACCGAGGCCGGAGCCGGGCGACCCAATCGAGTAGTCGCTGTCCCCAGCCGGGAGACGGGCACCGATGTTATTTCGATAGCGCCAGCCGTGGTAGGAAGTGGATGTCGACTCGTTGTTTTTGATCTGAATGGTAAGCGTTCCGGCCGACAGCGTGTCGGTTTCTGCCGGCGCATCGACGAGTTGTACGACCACCTCGTAGTCCCCATTGTCCGGAGACGTGTCCTGTATAATCTGGATCTGTCCTTCCGGGGTGTTGACCGTGTTGTCGCTGCCGAATGTCATGGTGCCGGTGTGTCCGGTCGGTGTCGTCACTGTTACGTCGACGTCCGGCTCCCCGTCGAACCAGAAGTCGATGCCGAAGGCGTCGTTCTCCGTCCCGGGGTTTGCCGGGCCGTAATCGGGAATGTCAACCTCGACGGTTGCCGAGCCACCCCCGGCGATCGTCCCCGACACGTGGAGGTCGTCATCCCCACTGTTGCCGGCACTGGCCACGGCGGCGCGACCCGAGGCCGAGGTCGCCCAGTCGGAAATCGCGATGTCCTGGGGCAGCGTTCCATCGTGCGGCCCGTAGTCGGTGCCAAGACTGAAGTTGGCGACCACGGGCATCCCGTTCGCTGACGCTACGTTCCCGCAGTAGGTGACACCGTCGATGATGCCCGTGAAGGAGAAGTCGGTCTCAACGATAATCAGCAAGGCCTCGGGCGCCATGCCCGTGTAGCGACCGCCCGGGTCGGCCCCGCCGTTCCCCGCCACGGTCCCGGCGACGTGCGTACCGTGCCCTGCGGTATCCTCATGTCGAACGGCACCGGTTGGTGTGCCGTCGATCTCGTCTTCGATCTCGGTCTGCGTGTACTCGACGCCGTAATCGTATCCAGACGGCGTGCTCTCGCCGGTCTGCGCGGTCAACGTCTGATCCCAGATCGAAAGGATCCGGCTGTTCGACGGATCGGTCGGGTCACGAAAATCGAGGTGCGCGAAGTCGATGCCGCTGTCGATGATGCACGCGGCGACCCCGGCGCCGGTATAGGCGGTCCCGTTCAGTCGACCGTTATTCAGTGAGCGGATCCCGGACAGACCCGCTGCAACGTCGTTGTGGGGCTCGTTCTGAAGGGAAGCGGAGACGGAGGTGACGTCGTCACGCTGCACAAGGCGGACGATCTGCTGCGGCGTCAGCCGCGCCGTGCTGACCCGTGACAACGCCGATCCGATCGGGTATCCGGCTGCGCGAAGGGCTTCCCCTGCGCCGGTCCGAATGATCACCGAATACCGGGCGGGACCTCGCTTGGCGGGGTCCGTCACAGGGGAAACGGCAAATGCACTCCCCCCGGAGAGACCGGCGGACGGGACGGCCTGAGCGATCATGGCCCGCAGACGCCCGTCGAGTTTGGCGGCATCTTCGGGCGACAGGTCCTGAGCAGCCGCGCTGTGGGTATCCACGCTGACGAGTGCCAGGAGAACGAGAAGAAGAAACGTAGCAATACGAGGCATACGCAAACCGGTCGATGCAGAGTGGCAATCCAGGTACGGTCGACGACGTACGCAGCCGATCCGATTGTGCAGAGAAGCCGGCGAGACCCAACCGACCTGGCGCATGTGGCTTCCGTGACGCCGCTCCCCCGTCCGTTACGCCGCGGCGCAAGTGAACAGGGGATCGTGCGACAGTAGACGCTTCGGCGGAATCTCAGCCTTCGCGATAAAAGGGCACGCGCTGTAGGTGCATGGGGCAAAATGTACACCAGATGCCTTCCGGTACGCCAATCCGTTCGCCCGGTCGCGCGCGTCCGTCACCATCAGACCGTACGCCGGTCCGCAGGAGGATCTGCAGACGGGCGATACGGGTCGTTCACACAAGCCGCTGACCGTCTGCGAGGGAACGCCGTCAGCCATGCGTCGCGCTGGCCGATGCGCCAACATGATGCGCGTCGGTCACCGTCTCGAGCGCGCGACGGAGGCACGCGACGCCGCGGTCGATTTCGTCTTTCGTGATCGTTAGCGGAGAACGAAAGCGGATCGAGCGGTGTCCGCAGCCGAGCACGATCGCTCCTTCGTCGAACGTGTGCTCGCGAACGGCATCCCGGATCTCCACCGTCGTAAGGTCGAAGGCGCACATGAGCCCTCGACCGCGCACGTTTTCCACGACCGAGAAGTCGTCCTGCAGTTCGTGGAGCCGGTGCTGCAGGTGCGTTCCGGCCTCGCCTGCGTGGGAGACGAGGTTGTCCTCCTCGATAATCTCGAGAATCCGGTCGAAGCGTACCATGTCGACGAGGTTGCCTCCCCAGGTCGAGTTAATCCGGCTGGGCGTCTGGAAGACGTGCCCGTCCACCTCGTCCAGACGTCGGCCCGCAAGAATGCCGCAAACCTGTGTCTTCTTGCCGAACGCGATGATATCCGGCTCCACGCCGAGCGCCTGGTGGGCCCAGAACTCGCCGGTGATTCCGACGCCGCTCTGCACCTCATCGAAAATCAGCAGCGCGTCGTTTTCATGCGCCAGGTCCCGGAGGCGGTGAAGAAACTCGGGCCGGAAGTGGTTGTCGCCTCCCTCTCCCTGGATCGGCTCCAGGATGATGCAGGCAATTTCGTCGCGGCGCTCGTGGAAGGCGCGTTTTGCCTGCCGAATGGCCATGTCTTCGTGCTCGCGGACCCGCTCCTGCTCTTCTTCATCGAGCGGGAAATGGACCTTCGGATTCACGATCCTGGGCCAGTCGAACTTCGGGAAGTACATCGTCTTCCGCGGATCGGCCGTGTTTGTCAGCGACATCGTATAGCCGCTCCGCCCGTGGAAGGCCTGGTCCAGATGCAGCACCTGGTGCCCCACTTCGCGCCGGTATCCCTTCTCATGATTCTTGCGCACCTTCCAGTCGAATGCGGTCTTGAGCGCGTTCTCGATAGCGAGTGCGCCGCCGGAAATAAAGAAGGTATAGGGCAGGTAATCGGGGATGCCGACTCGACTAAACGTATCCACGAAGCGGCCCATGTGCTCCGTGATGACATCGGAGTTGGTAACCTTATTGAGGGCCGCATCCATCAGTCGCTTACGGAAACCTTCGTCCGACGCGAGCTTCGGGTGGTTCATCCCGAGCGGACTCGATGCGTAGAAACCGAAGAGATCCACATACTCACGACCGGAATGCTTGTCCCGGAGCTTGACACCGCGGCTCTCATCCATGTCCAGCACCATCTCCATCATGCCCTGTGTGAGCATATGGCGAGACAGCGACTTCCGAACATCCGGCGTCGAGCCTACATCGGGCTCGGATTGCTGGACATGGGAGGCCATGGCGTCGGACGAAGTATCGTGGTTTACCTGCATGTAAGGGCTTCCAGAAGATGAAACAAATCGTAGGGACATACGCGACACATCGGTTACACCGTCGCCCCGGCACACCGAAAATGGGTTCTATTCGTCATGAAGGACACCGGGACGGGCGCGGACCCGAACGGGCCGGTTTCAGCCCGTCGCTTCACCCGGTTGGAGACGTTGCAAGAGGAACGCCCCATCGGGTCGGTCGTACACACGCACACCCTCGATTCCCATCCATCTGGCCGGCATAAGCGAAGCAGGTGACGCACCGCTGACACGGTTGATGTCGTGTCATTGCGACCCGGCACACCGTATCGCTTCACAGCGTATCGCTCGCCTGGAGCATCGTTTCTTGCCGGGTGCGTGACGTAATCCTCACCTCACGGCGAGGAAGCACCGACGCTCAGGGGTTCGCCGGCCAACTGTTCCGTCAAATCGATTTTCTGCATGTCCGAGACACGCGAGACCGCGCCACCGCAGACCCCAAAAAAGCCGGGCGACGTACAGCTGAAGACGGCTGAAAAAGAACCGTTGGCATCAACGGGCGACGGGGACCCCGGTTTCTTGGAACTACCGGTCGTAGAGAACACAAACCGTAACCGCCGGGGCGGTCGTCCCGACTGGCTTCGGGTCAAACTACCGCAGGGTGAGTCGTTCAAAAAGGTTCGCAGCCTCGTCGACGAGTACGACCTGCATACGGTTTGCGAAAGCGCGAACTGTCCCAACATGGGCGAGTGCTGGAGCGCCGGAACAGCCACGTTCATGATCCTGGGTAACGTGTGTACGCGATCATGCGGCTTTTGCGCGATTAAGACCGGACGACCGGATGAAGGCCTTGACTGGGACGAACCGCGACGCGTCGCCGAGGCGGCAGAGAAGATGGGCGTGCAGCACGCCGTCATCACAAGCGTCAACCGCGACGAGCGCGAAGACGGAGGGGCTCCGATTTTTGCCGAAACCATCCGACGGATTCACGACCTCGGCGCCACGGTCGAGGTCCTGACGCCGGACTTTCGCGGTATCCGCGACGCCTGCCAGACGGTCTTCGACGCACGGCCCGACATTTTCAATCATAACATGGAGACCGTACCACGCCTCTATCGCCGCGTCCGGCCGCAGGCAGATTACCAGCGCTCCCTCGACGTCCTCCACTGGGCGAAGAAGGATGGGCTCCGGACGAAGAGCGGCATCATGGTGGGTCTGGGGGAAACGGAGGAGGAGGTCATCGACCTGATGAAGGACTTCGTGGAAATCGACCTTGACGTCATGACCATCGGTCAGTACATGCAGCCCACGAAGATGCACCTTCCGGTGGAAGAATGGGTGCATCCAGATACCTTTGACTGGTACAAAGAGGTGGGCGAAGACCTCGGCATCGAGCATGTCGAGTCGAGCCCGCTTACACGGTCATCGTATCACGCCGAGAAGCACGTGTAGTCTATCCTGACATCGGGCATAGCATCCAAGCAGCGTCTCTTATCCGGAGGCGCTGCTTTTTTGCGTCTGAACATTGTTCGTTGGGGCGTTGACGCGTTGGGGCGTTCAGGCGTTGGGGCGTTGTCGCGTTCAGGCGTTGGGGCGTTGGAGAACGCGGGTGTGAGTGTCCAATGGACGGCCGTGGCTACGATCCCGCGAAATGGTCCCTGTAATGCCATCTGTAACGACATCACGCTCTGATCCGTGTGCTTGGACGGCACAGGGGACGACGTTTTTTCCCCGGCCAGATGATCTGCTCGATCGACCTACCCGGCGGACCCTACTCTCTTATTTGACCTCTCCGACCATGCATATCCTTTCTCGATTCGTCATCGCGGTATCTCTCCTCGTCGCCCTGCCAGTCGGCGCGCAGGCGCAACCCGCCGAGCGCACCGTCGTCGATACCGTACCGCTCGATCCGGACGGGACGGTCAGCGTCGAGAACCACGACGGTGAGATCAACATCTCCGCATGGAACCGAAGCGAGGTGCAGTACGAGGCGCGCATCGTGCACGAGCACCAGGAGACGGTCGACGACACCCGTATTAAATTGGACGCCTCTGCCGACGAGGTCGAAATTGAAAGCAACTTCGATGACGTCGAAAAAAGCGGATTCTGGAGCAGCCGATCGGTTCCGGAGGTGTACTACACTCTGTCCGTCCCGACCGGGGCCTCGGTCGAGATTGAGGATCACGGCTCCTCTATTCGGATCGAGGGCGTACAGGGCGAAGT
>NZ_DAXETW010000058.1:0-15099 GCF_051155795.1 Longibacter sp. | reverse complement strand
ACGACGACGAAGTACGAGTTGGACCTGGACCTCGGCATTCTGCGGATCGACCGGATCATGCACCCGCCGGTACCTTACCCGGCGAATTACGGCTTTCTCCCGCAGACGCTGGACGAAGACGGCGACCCGCTGGATGCGATGGTTCTGATGCAGAATCCCGCGGATCCGTTCACGGTGCTCAGCGCCCGCCCGGTGGGCGTCGTAAACCTCACAGATCGAGGGAAGAGCGACGATAAGATCCTATGCGTCCACGTCGATGATCCGAAGTACGACGACTATCAGAGCACCGATGACCTGCCCGACTACGAGTTTCGGGAGATCGAGTGGTTTTTCGAGGACTACCAGGACGTCATGCACCGGGAGGTCGACGTAGAGGGTTTCCTCGGCACGGAACGGGCCCACGACAGCATCCGGATGTGCCGCGACATCTATCAGGAAAACGTCTCCGGCAACTGGGATGCATGACGACCCCGGCGCCACTCACATCGAAGGA
Organism: Longibacter sp.; assembly: GCF_051155795.1. Lineage (NCBI taxonomy): Bacteria > Pseudomonadati > Rhodothermota > Rhodothermia > Rhodothermales > Salisaetaceae > Longibacter > Longibacter sp. The sequence continues at coordinate 14,606 of NZ_DAXETW010000058.1, read as the reverse complement.
AACCGGCCAGACGCCGAGACCTCCACTTCGCCCTTCGCCCTCCGCCCTTCGACCTCGCCTCTCCCCCTAGGCCGTTGTCAGATCCTCAAGGACGAGATACAGGCAGGGGACGATAATGAGGATGATCGACGTCGCGAAGACGATGCCGAAGCCGAGCGAGATGGCCATCGGAATGAGCTGATAGGCCTGACTCGATCGCTCCAGGATAATGGGCGAGAGGCCGCCGAACGTGGTGAGCGTGGTGAGGATGATGGGGCGGAAGCGGCGGACGCCGGCTTCCTTGACCGCCTCGAATACGGACCGGTCTCGCCGCTGCCGGTTGGCGTAGTCGATCATGATGAGCGAGTCGTTCAGCACCACGCCGGACAGCGCGATAACGCCCATCAGGCTAACGAGTGAAAGGTCGTAGCCGAGCAGGATATGTCCGATCACCGCACCGACGAGTCCGAACGGGATGGCGCCCATGACGATGAGCGGCTGGGTGTAGCTGTTGAAGGCGATGGCGAGGAGGGCGTAAATCACGAGCATTGCCAGCGCGAACCCGCCCCAGAGCGCCTGCGTCGATTCGCGCATGTCGGCCTGGCTCCCCTCGAAGCTCCACGTCATCCCGGGAAACTGCGACCGTAGCTCCGGCAGCACGTCGGCGCGCAACGCTTCGATGACGCGCCCGACCGCACTCGGGGGATCCGCGTCCATGCTCACGGTCACCACCCGTCGGCCGTCCCGGCGATTGATGGAGGTGAACGCCTCCCCCTCCTGGATCTGAACGACATCCAGGAGCGGCACCTCGGTCCCCGCGGGCGTTTGAAGGACGAAATCCTCGAGGTGGTAAATGTCCTTCCGCTGTTCACGGGGAAGCTTGACGCGGACCTCAATCTCGTTCGTTCCGCGGAGCTGGCGCTTGGCCAGTGCTCCGAAGAAGGCGTTTCGGATCTGTTCGCCGACCATCGCCGACGTTAGACCCAGGCGGCGGCCCTCCGGCAGCAGCGTGAAGTCGAACTGGGCCTTCCCGCGATTGTAGTTGTCGTTCACGTCGCGGGTGGCAGCGAACGATTCGGCGCTCGACAGAAAGGTCTCGCTCGCATTTTCCAGGACGTCGATGTCCGAATGACTGAGGTCGACGCTGATGTCCTGTCGATACCCGCCAGGGCCGCGTTCCGCCTCGAACGTGATCTGGTCGAGTCCCTGGATGTCGCCGATCTCGTCCCGCCACAGCTCGATCACCTCCTGCGCCGACATGTCCCGCTCGGTGGGCGGCTTCATCACGATCTCAACGTCGATGAAGTTCTGCCCTCGCACGTTCGTCTTGATCCCGTCGGCGACGCGATGCAGGTCGTTTTCCTCAAACATGCGGTACGTCGCATCCGTGATGTCCTCGGCGACGCGTGCGGCCTGGTCGACCGTCGTGCCGACGGGCAGGCTGGCGCCGGCCTCGATCTCGTCGGCAGCCACCTCCGGCATCAGCACCATCCCCATGTGGTCGCTGTACCCGTAGCCTGCTACCACCAGGAGGAGGCCGACGGACCCCGTAAGCGTGATGTACCGCGCCTTCAGGCAGGCGTCGAGGAAGGATCGATAATGCGTGTTCACGAAGTGCTTGAAACGGCGCGCGAACGCCTGCTGCCCGTCTTCAATGCGCTTCGTCAGGGTGTATCGTGCCGAGCCGGAGCTGTGGGCCAGGTGAGCGGGGAGAATGAAGAGCGCCTCCAGCAGCGACACCGCCAGTACGACAATGACGACGGCGGGCAGCGGCCACCAGTATTTGCCCGTGGTACCGGGGATAAAGAGCAGGGGGATGAACGCGATAATGTTTGTCAGAATCGCGAAGGTTACCGGCTTCGCCATCTCGCGCGCCCCCTGAATTGCTGCTTCGACAGCGCCCATCCCTTCCTCCCGGAGCGCGTATACGTTTTCCCCGACCACGATGGCGTCGTCCACGACAATGCCAAGGGCGACCAGAAAGCCGAACATTGAGATCATGTTGACGCTCAGTCCGGCCAGCGGAAGAAACAGCATCGCGCCGATGAAGGAGATCGACATGCCCATCATCACCCAGAAGGCGAGGCGTAGATCGAGGAACAGCGCCAGGATAAAGAGAACGATGATGATGGCGAGCACGCCGTTTTCCGTGAGCAGGGAGAGGCGTTGCCCGTAATCGTCGGCCGTATTGCTATCGATCCGGTAGGTGACGCCCGGTGGAAACGACGATGCGGCGGTTTCCAGCACGCCGGTCGCTTTTTCCGCAATGTCGAGGGGCGACTGGTCGCCGATCCGGTAAATCTGGAGGTCGACGGTCGGCTGCCGGTTGAACTTGCCGTGGAAGCCGGTTTCCTCGAAGCCGTCGGTGATCGTGGCGATATCGGCGAGGGTGACGTTGCCTCCGATGTCCGAGGGGATGAGCTCGATGTTGCCGAACTCTTCCGCCCATTGCTTCCGCTCCTGCATGCGAAGGAGGATTTCCCCGTCGCTCGTCTCGACCGCGCCCGCCGGCACGTCGTCACTGGAGGCGGCAAGGACCTGTGCCACCTCGTCAAGCGTCATGCCGTACTCGCGAAGGCGCGCCCGGGGAATTTCGACGTGTGTCACGTAGTCAGGGACGTTCCCGATCTCGACCTGTGTGATGCCGTCGGTGCTGAGGAGTTGATCTCGCGTCGTTTCGGCCAGCCTTCGAAGGGTCCAGATGTCCGCTTCTCCATACAGCCCGATCGTCATCACCTCGCGCTGGTTCGATTCGAGCTGTACCTCGGGTTCCTCGATGTCATCGGGGAACGTGCGGATGCGGTTGACCGCCTGATCGATGTCCTGGAATGCTTTCATCCGGTCGGTGCCGACGACCAGCTCAATGGAAACCTCGCCGCGTCCCTCCTCGGCGGTGGAGGCGACCTCTTTGATGCCCTGCACGCCCCGGACGGCTTCCTCGACGGGACGCAGGATGCCCTGCTCGACCTCTGCGGGGGCCGCTCCGGGATAGGTGACGCTCACCTGCACGACGTCCAGCTGGTACTGGGGAAAGACCTCCTTCTGAATGTTGAACATCGTCCACACCCCGCCGCCGATGAGGATGATCATCAGCAAGTTGGCGGCGATGGGCGTCCGCGCCATGAAGGCGATCGGACCGGAAAACCAGCCATCGGGCCGGTCGGTGCTGGATGTGGCGGAAGGGTCGGACGGGGAGGAGTCCATGTCAAGAGGCGGGATGACCCGTCGGAAGAGCGGCAAAGGGTGGAACGGCCGGGAATCAGCAGAGCGTCACGGGGAAGGATCCGGCAGGGCGTCGCGATCCGACGGTCGGTCTGCATCGGGCGCAAGGCGGAGGGGCGCGCCTTCCCGGATGGTCGCGAGGCCGGAGGTCACGATGCTGTCGGCCGCCGTGATGCCAGTTCGAACGTATGCGTAGCGGGCGTCCTTCAGGATGACTTCGACGTCACGAATCCGGAGCGAGTCGCTCTCCATGATCCAGACGGTATCGTCGCTCCGAAGATAATCCCGGTTGAGGCGGACCACGTCCGGCAGGGGATCGGCCGGGATGTGCACGTCGACGTAAGAGCCCAGCATGAGTGCGGGCTTGTTCTGCTGGTCAGGCGTGGTGGCGCCCGGGTCGGGGACGGCGATCAGCAGCCGCGCCATCCGGGTGCGGTCCTCCAGCGCCCCGATGCGACGCGCCAGGTAGCCCTGTCGGTGCGTTCCCTCAGGCCACGCTGTTCGATTTTGAATCCGAACGATCGCGTTGCGCGAGGCGGCATCTTCCAGGGATGCGGCCGTCGACAGCCACTGCATTTGCGAAAGGGGGATAGTCGCCTCCACCCAGTACCGGTCCCGCCCGACGACCCGTGCGATTGGATCCCCGGGCTGGACCTGCGAGCCCGTGCTCACATTGCGCTCCAGAATGTGCGCGTCGAAGGGGGCCCGGATAGCCGTCCGCTCCAGGTTGAGTTGCGCCTGTTCGACGGCGGTCCGCGCCGACTCCACAGCGGAGCGAGCGGCCCGGAGCTGCGGCCGGCGGAGGACAAGGTCGCGGTTTGCGGCCGAGAGCGTGTCGTCGAGTAGTTGATAGTCCTGTTCGGCCACGTTCTGCCGTCCCATCTCCAGTTGGAGGTCCGATTCGGCCTGCTGCAGTTCGCTGCGGCGCTGCTTCAGCGTGTTGCGGTAATCCGAGGGATCGATCCGGACGAGGAGTTCGCCCTCCGGCACGTCCTGTCCCGGATCGAAGGCTTCCGAACGGGTTACGATCTGCCCTTCCACGCGCGGGCTGAGTACCACCTCCTCCACGGGGCGAACCGTACCCATTGCGCGAATCACAGGGCGGACGGTGTCCGGCCGCAGCGTCGTGACGTCAACGAGCATAGCGCTTTCCTTGGTGGTGCCGGATGTCTGCGCCTGCGGTTCGGTTGCGAAAATGAGCGCCATCAGGAGAGTGGCACCGGCGAGGATGCCGGCGCAGATAAGCGCCGTTCGGATCCAGCTACCGGATCGGTCGGAGAACAAAGTAGCCATGATGGGACCGTCGAGATTCAGAGAAAGGGCGCGGACGCGACCGCAATGCTATTGATCAGTCTGCTCGCGATGGGTGGTAAATGAACCGGCCAGTGCCCGGTAAAGGGCGATCCGGTCTTCGGTCAGGAGGCGCCGTGCCGTCAGCAGTTCCCGCTCCAGTCGTTGGATGTCTCGGAGGGCGGTCAGCACATCGAGGTACGAGCCGGAGCCGTTCAGGTACTGAACCCGCAGCTGGTCGTACGCCTGTTGTGCGAGGTCGGCCTGCCGCTCGAGTTGCTGCACCTGTTCGCGCTGCCGGGCCTCAAGCGTCAGGGCATCTTCTACGTCCCGAAACGCCTGGAGCACGGTTTGCCCGTAGTCGTAGACGAGTTCGCGCTTCCGTGCCTCGGTTCGGTCCACCTCCGCCTGTAGCTCCCCGCCGTAGAAGAGTGGTGCCAGCAAGTTGCCCGCGATCCCTGCCACCCAGTTGTCGAAAAGGTCTTCGGCCGCCTGGGCGGACGTTGCGGCGGAGGCGGACAGCGTCAGCCTGGGATAGCGATCGCTCATGGCGGCCGCGAGGTCACGGTCGGCGGCCTCGGCCCGAAGGCGTGCGGCGCGGACGTCCGGGCGGCGGCGGATGAGGTCCACAGGCACGCCGCTCTCAGGCGAGGGTGGCAGCGCCGGCAGGGAATCCGGGCCGGCAACGGGCAGGCGCGGGGGCGGGCTGCCGAGCAACACAGCGAGCTGGTGCTCCAGCACGCCCGCCCGGGCTCGAGCCGCCGCCAGATCCTGCTCAGACGCTGCGACGAGCTGTCGTTGCCGAAGAATGTCGACGCTCCGGATCTGTCCCGTCCCGAAGCGCTCACGGAGGAGCTGCAGGACCTGGCGGTTGGTTTCGATCTGTTCGCCGGACACGTCGACCTGGCGCCGCGCCTCCGCCAGTCGGACCCACGTGCGCGCGATCTCTGCGCTCAACGACAGGCTCGCGGCACGGTAATCGGCCAGGGTGGCTTCGGCCCGAGCACGTTCGGCGTCCGTCCGGGCGCGAATGCGCCCCCAGAGGTCCACCTCGTACGATGCCATGACGCCGAGTTCAAGGTCGCGCGCACTCGGGTTGCGGCCCGCGGCATCCTCCGAGCGGCGCTCCGTTTCTGCGGACGCCGAGGCGTCGATGCGGGGCAGGAGTCCGGCCTGCTCGGCGTCGAGGACGGCGCGGGCCTGCTCCAGGCGCGACCAGGCTGCCTGCAGGGTGAAGTTGCGGGCGAGAGCGGTGTCGACGGCAGCGTTCAGCGAAGCGTCCCCGAACGTCTCCCACCACCGATCAACGCGATCTTCGGCCCCGCTACGGGAAAAAGACGCCGGGGCATCGACCGGATCCGGCACGGACCGCTCCGGCGTGCACCCCCCGGCGACGAGCAGGGCCGCCACGACTACGCACAGGCCGCGGACAGCAGTGTACAAAGAATGACGTCCGGAACGCGGCATGGAGAGAATTGGGAGCGGCGGAAGAGCAGTCTGTTAAGACACTGTGTAGGCGGAAGATGCCGCGCACGAAGCCGTTCCTCCAGGTATGAGATCGTCACACACGATGAAACGAACGGTTCGTCCCGGCCAATGAATGGCAAACGGGCAACCGCACCGATGAGTGGCAAACACGAACGCCTCACACCGGATCGGCGTGAGGCGTGTGATAAGCTGGATGGAACGCCTGCTCAGTCGTCGGAAAAGTCCCGATGGCCGAAGTAGTGAAGCACATATTTGATCTTGGATGCCTTTCCCTTCCCGAAGCCGGGGAATTTTCGAATCCGTTTCTCGATCGTGTCCAGATCCGCGCCGTCGTCCCAGATGTTCGACGCGTCCCCGTCGTAGTCGTCCACCAGCATGGCGGCTACCTTCTGCGTGTTCTCCGCCATTTTGTTCGTGAACCGGTGGACGGCCGGCTTCTGAGCGAAGAGGTCCTGGAACTCGTCGAACTCCATGTCCGCGATCTTCGCCATGTCGAGGTGTCCCAGCCGGTCCTTGAGGCGGAGCGGACCTGTAAAGGCGAACTCGGCGCGGACCCGCTGGTCGTACAGCAGGCCCAGAAGCGCTGCGTTTGGATCTTCACGCAGGCGATCATCTTCCTCGGGTTCACCCGTCAGCGTTCCCTCTTCCTTAAAGCGTTCCATCATGCGGACAAGCCCGCCCTTCAGGTCGCCGTAGTCGATATGCGTAACTTCGATCGCCATGTGTTTACCGTCGATTGTGGATTGCGTGGGCCGAGAGTTTCCAGCAGTAAAATGTAGGGGGAAGGGGCGGCAATTGACAGACGGTCGGTCAGAGTTTGCAAGATCTGGCGACTCTTCTCATCTCCCTGTCCGCTCGCGACCGAGTGCGTGGCGTGTAGGAGACGTACAAAACAGGCCCCGACCGAAGACGACCGGGGCCCGTGGATGCCGCGATGTGGGTGATGCGGTTTCGCTAGCGTAGGCGCTGGCGATCCGGAATGTAAGCCGGCCCACCGTTAAGCCCCACGTACGTGAAGTTGTCGCCGTCGTCCACGACCACGTTGTATTTCACGTTCAGGTCGAGGTCGAACCCGCGCGACAGCGGGATGCGGACGCCGAGGCGGGGCGAGACGCCGTACCGCGTTTCGCTCTCGCCGCTATCGACGAAGCTCGGGCCGCCTTCCAGGCCGATGTACGGCTGAATCCCGGTCAGCGAGAAGTTGTACTTCGCTGCCAGGTGCACCGGGATGATATCGACGTCGGGCGCGCCGTTCTCTCCGACGAACTGGTGGTAACCACCCGCGATGCCGATGAAGAACGTGTCGGAGGCCCGATAATAGTAGCCACCGTCAATGGCGAGGCCGGTCTTGTAGGCATCCGAGAATTCACCGGTCACAAACTGCGGACCGCTGTTAAAGTAGATCTGGTGCTGCCAGGCCGGCGACTGCGCCTGCGTAACATTTGGCGCCGAGGCCGAGAGGAAGAGAAGGACGACGGCAAGGATACCGAGTCGTTTCATCAGAAGAGGGCTGTCAGGAGCAAAAGACGATGCGCCCCCGACAAACGACCCCCGCATCGCCCGGTTGTTACGCTCGCGTGTGTTTGCGGAAACGAAACAAAGGATTCGATTAGCGCCGATGTCGGCGTTTCGCGACGGAAACGGACCTGCTTCCGTGGCTCCGGCACGCTATGCCTCGTCCAGCCACTGGGCGACCTTCCTGGCGAAGTACGTCAGGATCACGTCGGCGCCGGCCCGTCGGATCGACGTCAGGGCTTCCATCGCGCCGGCGCGTTCGTCGAGCCAGCCGTTAGCCGCGGCTGCCTGGATCATCGCGTATTCCCCGCTCACATTGTAGGCGACGACGGGCACGTCGCTGTGGTCCCGGATGCGGCGAATCACGTCCAGGTAGGGAAGCGCCGGTTTTACCATCACGAAGTCTGCGCCTTCCTCCAGGTCGAGCCGGAGTTCACGAAGTGCCTCGTCGCTGTTGGACGGATCCATCTGGTAAGTGGCCTTGTCAACCGGCACACCTTCGCGCCGTCGAGGGGCAGAGTCGAGGGCGTCGCGGAAGGGACCGTAGTACGCCGACGCATACTTGGCGGTGTACGACATGAGGGCCGTGTCGGTATGTCCGGCCTCGTCCAGCGCGGTGCGGATGGCACCGATGCGCCCGTCCATCATGTCGGACGGCGCGACGATATCGGCGCCGGCGTCGGCGTGCACGGAGGCGATCTGGCACATCACGTCGAGCGTGGCGTCGTTATCGATGTCGCCGTCGCGGACGATCCCGTCGTGGCCGTCGCTGTTGTACGGGTCGAGCGCCGTGTCGGTGATCACGAGCAGATCCGGCACCTCCGCCTTCACCGCGCGGATGGCGCGCGGGTACAGCCCGTCCGCGTCAACAGCGTGCCGGGCATCGGTCGTTTTTCGGTCGTCCGGGATTTTCGGAAAGAGCGCGATCCCGGGGATACCAAGGGCGTCCAGCGCGCGGGCCTCCTGCACGAGCTGATCGACGGTTAGCCGGTTCTGTCCCGGCATGGAGCCGATCGGCTGCCGCTCGTTCTCTCCGGCCATCACGAACAGCGGCTGGATCAGGTGATCCGTCGAAAGCCGCGTCTCACGAGACAGGCGGCGCATGTTCCCGGTTTGGCGAAGGCGACGTGGGCGCTGCGGAAGGTCGTAAAGCGGCATGGGTCGTGTGGGGGGCGGGGCGTTGCGAATTAAGATTGATGCGTTATGCGTTCGAGGCGCTTGAGAGGAATAGGCATGCGTGAGAGGCAATAGTAGGTGCTGCGATCAAGTACGTATGCATCCACGAAACAGACGATCACTCGTGGACATGCACCGTCTCCGTCGTTGTGCGTTGGGGCTATCAACCGGCATGGCCGTCGGCCTCCACATCGTTCGTCTCGAGCTCGTCATTCCGCATTCGCCATTTCCTCTACGCCTCCTCTCGGCGCCAGGTCGTGTCGCCGTCATCGTCCATTACGACGATGCCGAGGTCGTCCAGTTTCTCCCGGATGGCGTCGGCGCGATCGTAGTCGCCCTCCGCCCGGGCTTCCTCGCGTTCGTCGACGAGAGATTGAACAATGGCGTCGAAGTCGTTGGTAGCGTCGTCAGACACAGAACTGTGTGGTTTGATGAGAAAAAACGGATTGCGGGAATGCGTCGTGGAGTCCCGGGGCTCGGTGTTCACGGGAGGGATGCCAATGGTTCGCCGTCTCTTGGCCTTAGACCGGAAGGCCGAGAGCGGCTAATAACGGGTACTCTCGCCTCGCGCGGTGTGTCCGTGAGGCGCGGGCTGATCCGGGGATCAGAGGCCCTTGCGCTCCCACGTGGTGCCGTCGGGGTTGTCCTTCACTTCAACGCCCATCTCGTCCAGCTGGTCACGGATGGCGTCCGCTCGGTCGTAATCACCGGCCGACCGGGCGTCGGCGCGTTCCTGGACGAGGGATTCAACCCGTTCGGCGAAGGCATCGTCTTCGTCGGATCCGCCGGTCCGCTCGGCCACGGCGTGCTCCGGCTCGACGATACCGAGCAGGTCGTTGATATCGTGGAGCCACTCGGTTGCAGTCCGGGCTTCTGCGGTCGAGAGCGCGTCGGCCTTTTCGATGGCTTTTACCCCCTTCAGCGCTGCGGCCAGCGCCCCCGGCGTATTCAGGTCGTCGCACATCGCGTCGAGCACCTCCTCGTAACTCTCACGCAGCGATTCGGCGAGTCCAAACGATGCGGCTGCGCCGGAGGCCGAGTCCAGCGCCTCGTCCAGCCGCGCCTGCACGTCCCGGTACCGTTTTACGGCCTGTGCGCTGTCTCGCAGCGTTTTGAGGGTGAAGTTAAATGGCTTCCGGTACTGCCCGCTCAGCAGGGTGTACCGGAGGGCGAGCGGGTCGACCCCGCCCTGTTGCCGAATGGCATCCGGTACGTGCTCGTCGTCCGGGTCCGGGGCGATCAGGTCGCGGACGGTGTAGAAATTGCCTTTCGACTTCGACATCTTCTCGCCCTCGACCTGCAGGAAGCGGGTGTGCACCCAGTAGGGGATGACTTCATGACCGGCGAGCGCTTCATTCTGGGCGACCTCGCACTCATGGTGGGGGAAAATGAGGTCTTCCCCTCCGGCGTGCAGGTCGAACTGATCGCCGAGGTAGCGCATGCCCATCACGCTACACTCGATATGCCAGCCGGGGTACCCCCATCCCCACGGGCTGTGCCATTTCATGAGATGGTTCTCGTCGAGCTTCCAGAGGGCAAAATCCCGTGGGTCGCGTTTGCCCTCGTCCTCGACGATGTCGCGCTCGGTGGCCTGGAGTTGCTCCGCCTCCCGGTTGCCGCTTAGCTTTCCGTAGTCCGGCGCCGTTTCTACGGAGAAGTAGACGCCTTTGTCTGTCACGTAGGCGTGCCCGCTGTCGACCAGCTTGATGACGGCTTCGAGCTGGTCCGTGACATGCTCGGTGGCCCGGGGGCGGACGTCCGGATCTCGTAGATTGAGCGCGTGCCAGTCGCGGAGCAGGGCGTCGCTATAGTAGCGCGCCAGGTCGTAGATGTTGGCAAAACGCTCACCTTCTCGTTCCAGTGCCTGCGCCATCCGGTCTTCCCCGGACGGATCCATCAGGTCGTCCTGCGTCAGGTGCCCGACGTCAGTGATGTTGCTCACATACGTCGTCTTCCAGCCGATGGCTCGGGCCGTTCGAAGAATCAGATCGGCGGTGAGAAACGACCGGAAATTGCCGATGTGCGCGTAGTTATAAACGGTCGGACCGCAGCTGTAAAAGCGGAGGTGTTCCTCCTCTTGAGGCTCTACCGTCTCGGTCGTGCGGGTGAGCGTATTGTAGAGACGCAGCGTACGATCGGCCATGCGGGACGGGAACGGGTGCGGTGGAATGGGGCGAGAGCGCGCGACCGGCAAGATCGGCAACCGGTGAATCCGTACACGGTGCGTCCGCGATTGTGCCGGTCGCGGTGGCGTCTGGCGTGAAGAGGCCGGGAGGTTTATGGGGTAGGCTCGTACCGGTCAGTGGGCGAACCCACCGGCGGGGGGAGCGTTTAGCCCCCACCACGTTTTGCCGTCCCGGCCCGCCCGCGACCATGCGCCAGATGTTGATCTTTTTGATGCGAATCCCGAGACTGCTGTTCATCGGGCTTGTCCGCGGCTACCAGCTCCTGGTGTCGCCGCACCTTCCGTCGACGTGCCGCTTTCAACCGACCTGTTCGACCTACAGTATACAGGCGTTCCGTGAGTACGGCGCCATCCGGGGCCTCGTGCTGACGATCTATCGTCTCGGCCGCTGCCATCCCTGGGGTGGGCACGGGTACGACCCGCCGCGGTGGTTCGGGGAGCCGATGCCCGCGAACGACGCGTCGATGTCCCGGTCCTCCGATGCCATCGACCGCGCCTCCGCGGAATGTGACGATACTCGCGAACCCACCGCCGCTTCTTCCCACGCCCACCGCCCCGACGAATGATCGACGCTCCCGATGCCTTGCTCGACCACGTGCAGTTCGACGATGACGGGCTCGTGGCCGCCATCGTACAGGACGACGAGACTGATGAGGTCCTGATGATGGCCTTTATGAACGAGAATACACTGGCCCTTACGCTCAAAACGGGTCGGATGACGTACTGGAGCCGCTCGCGGGAGGAAGTCTGGGTCAAAGGCGCTACGAGCGGAAACACGCAGGCGGTGCGGTCGGTGCGTCTCGACTGCGACGGGGATGCCCTCCTGTTTCGAGTAACGCAGAAGGGAGGCGCCTGTCATACCGGACACCACTCCTGCTTTTTCCGCCGCGCCTCGAACGACGGATGGCAGGAGGACGGAGAAATGGCGTTCGATCCCGACGAAGCGTACGGGTGAGCGGTCTCGTGTCGTGCCCACCGGCTGCACGCCAGGATCAGCGCCGGTGTGGGTTGCCTCATTGTGAACACGTTCTTGGATTCAGTAGGAAATGGTTCGCCGCATCGCTGCGTTCGTTGTCGCCGTGCTGATTCCGGAGGCCGTCGGGGCCGTTGCCGCGGTGGCAACGCAGTCATCCGTGACAACGTGGTACCCGACGTTGACGAAGCCGTGGTTTACACCTCCTGACGCCGTCTTCGCGCCGGTCTGGATTTCCCTGTATGCGATTATGGGGATCGCGTCTTGGCTTGTGTGGACGCGCGGCCCAAGACGCGCGACCGTTCAGATGGCGCTGACTGCATACGTCGTCCAGCTCGTGCTGAACGGGGCATGGTCGATCCTTTTCTTCGGGCTTCAATCCATCGGGGGCGGTCTGATCGTCATCCTGCTGCTGCTCATCGCGCTCTTCGTCACGCTCCGCCGGTTCCGTCGCTGCCATCGGTGGGCGGGATGGCTCCTCTGGCCGTACCTGGCGTGGGTCGCCTACGCCACTGCCCTGAACGCAGCGCTCCTGTGGCTGAACGGATGGTAGCGGCCGGTCTCGCGCGGTGCGTCTGGCGGTGCGTCTGAACGCAACCATCCATTCACGGATCGAACCCGTGGCCGCCAACCGGCGTGCACACGATCGAATGAATTGCACCCTGCATCACTTTCACCCTGATCCCTCGCTTTCTTCGATGCCGATTATGCCGACCTTTCGTCGAGTTACCCGGATCACGAGTTGCCTCTGCATTCTCGCTCTTTTCGCGTTTGCCGTCCCGAACACCGCAACGGCCCAGGAGCGCGGGTCGATGCTGCCGCGCGTAAGTCCCAACGCCAGCGTCAGCCAGACGATCGGCGTCACGACTGTTGACGTGCACTACGGCCGCCCGGCCGTTCGCGATCGCGACGTGTTCGGCAACCTCGTGCCCTATGGCGACGTCTGGCGGACGGGCGCCAACGAGGCCACGGCCATCGCCTTTTCAACGCCCATAACCATTCAGGGCACGACCGTCGACGCCGGTACCTACAGCTTCTTTACCGTGCCGGGCGAGGACGAGTGGACGATCATTCTGAACGATACGGTGGAGCAGTGGGGCGCGTACAGTTACGATGAGAGCAAAGATGTCGTCCGCCTGACGGCGGAGCCCGCGTCCGGCCCCATGCATGAGCGCCTCACCTTCGGCTTTTCCAACATCACCGACACGTCGGCAACCCTGACGTTGATGTGGGACGAAACGCACGTACCGCTCGACATCCGAGTGAACACGCGTGATATCATCGCCGAGCGCGGGGACACCGCTGTCGAGACAGCGGAAAACTGGCAGGTGCCGCTTCGGTACGCGGGATATGCCCTTCAGAACGACCTGTTGACGGAAAAAGCGCTGACCTGGGCGGACGCGTCGCTTCAGATGGAAGAGACGTTTCCTGGCCTCGCCGTGAAGGCCCGCCTGCAGGCGAAGAACGGTTCGTACGATGCCGCCATTCAAACGGCGGAGCGCGCGGTGGAGATCGCCGGCGCGATGGACGAAGCGCCGCGCGGTCTCGATGGACTCACCTCAGACCTGGAGGCGTGGCGCTCACGGTGACTCAACAATTCGTCCGACCGGTCAGCACATGCACTTGAACGGCCGGCAGGTCCGTCATCCGTCCCGGCGTCTCGGAGCCCCCGGGACGCCGGACGTGTTTTCCACCAGACCACTCTTTCGGCTTTTCCGATCAGTTTATGCCTCTGCTTCCCTCGCAGCAAGAGCTTCGTCACGGCCTCCTCGGTGCCGTCGCCGCGCTCCTGCTCCTCGTCCCTGCCTGCACGTCGGACGAACCATCGATGTCAGAAGAAAGCGCAGGCTCCATGGCCGCAGACTCGCTCCTTGCCGAGGCGATTTCAGCACATGGCGGCGGCATCATCGACACCTCGGTTGTGGCCTTTACCTTTCGCGGAGCGCGGTTTCGGCTCTTCCACGATCACGGGCAATTTCGCTATGAGCGCATATTTATGGACACCACGGGGCGCCGCGTCAGGGACGTGCTGTCGAACGACAGTCTCTACCGGTCGGTGGATGGTCGGGTCGTCGATCTGTCCGCCGATGAGCGTGCGGCCCTGAACACGACCGTCAATTCCGTGGCGTATTTTGCGCTGCTCCCGTACAAGTTGTCGGATCCGGCGGTGAACGCGCGCCGCCTCGGGATCGACACGGTCCGCGGCACGCCGTATCATCGGGTGGAGGTCACCTTCGCCCGCGAAGGGGGCGGGCAGGACTGGGAAGACCGATTCGTGTACTGGTTCGATACGACCGATCGCAGCATGGACTTTCTCGCCTATGCTTACGGTCTCGGCGGCGAGGAACCCGGGCACCGGTTTCGAGAAGCGTACAACGTTCGTGAGGTTGAAGGCGTGCGCGTGGCGGATTATTTGAACTTTACGGACTCCACAATTACCCCCTCCACGCTCGAGTCGTACCCGGACCGGTTCGGACAGGCCTCACTGAAGGACGTCTCGCGGGTCGAGCTTGACTCCATCGATGTCCGCCCGACACCACGGTAGGCGACTCTATCCGTCCAGAGACATTCGAATGCTCGGACGTTCCCACACCGCGTGTGCGGGAATGTACGACAGGCAAAATCGGCATCGTTGAAAGCATTGCATGGCCGTAATGCTTTACTTTCGTTGAACATCGGCGCCCTGATCATTCCGTGCGTCGATCGACAATGTCGAATCAGTTTCTCCGGCCCCCATGAATCTCTCCACGCCCGGCCTCTCGCCGGAGGCCTTCGAAG
>NZ_DAXETW010000057.1:0-3017 GCF_051155795.1 Longibacter sp. | reverse complement strand
CATCGTATGCACTACGCCGTCATCATGGCCGGGGGAATCGGCAGCAGGTTCTGGCCTCGCAGCCGCCAGGAGATGCCGAAACAGTTTCTGAATGTTTTCGGCGACGCGACGCTGATTCAAAATACGGTGGCGCGGCTGCAAGGACTCATCCCGCCGGAGCGCTGCCTCATCGTTACGCACGAGCGGTACGTGGAGCAGACCAAACGGCAGCTTCCAGCGGTTCCCGATGAGAACATTCTCGCGGAACCGATCAGCCGCAACACCGCCCCGTGCATCGCCTACGCAGCGGTCAAACTGGCCGAACGGGACCCGGACGCCACGATGGTCGTCCTTCCGGCGGACCATGTGATTCGTGACGTGGCGGGCTTTCATTCTGTTCTCGACGTTGCGCTGGACAAAGCGCAAGACCCGGAGTCGCTCGTAACAATCGGAATCGAACCGACCTATCCGGCAACCGGCTACGGCTACATCCAGTACGACGACTCCAGCGAGACGGACGATGATGGCCCGCGGGCACTGCCCGTAAAGACGTTCGCCGAGAAACCGGACGAGCAGACGGCGTCGCGTTTCCTGAACTCGGGCGACTTCCTCTGGAACAGCGGGATGTTCATTTGGCGGGCCGACACAATTCTCTCCGAACTGCAAGCACATCTACCGGAATGCCATGCGGCGTTCCAGCCGGTTCGGCCGGTCGTGGATACCAATGACGAAGAGGCCCGCGTTGCGGATGCCTTCCAGAACAGCCCGCGCATTTCGATCGACTACGGCGTGATGGAGCAGTCCGACCGCGTTTTTGTGGTCCCGGGCTCCTTCGGTTGGAACGACGTCGGCGACTGGAAGGCGGTCTTCGAGGAAAGCCAGCGCCGCGGCCTCGACGACGATCAGGGCAACGTCGTGCCGGACGATGCCCGCGTCATCATGCACGATTCCTCCCGATGCCTGGTCAACAGCGACGACCGTCTGGTGGTGCTCGTCGGCATGCATGACACCGTCGTGGTCGACACAGAGGATGCTGTTCTCGTCTGCGACCGGGAGAACGCGCAGCAGGTGAAAAACGTCGTCGACTACCGCCGCTCGCACCAACGCGACGAGTACGTGTAGGCTTGCTCCAGTTCGCTGTTGAAGGCTTCGGCTCCAACGGTCACAATTGAACTTCGACGACAGCATGCACGCAACCTGACGTCCGGCACGGAACTGCGTGACATAGTGCCCAGCGAAAAATCGGGCAGAGTCCGACTTGACTGTTCGTGAAGAGTTGACGGCCTAATTTTCTGTCACCTACGTTTTTGTGCCACTTCGCCCCGTCTCGGTCCGCCCGAGATGGGGTTTTTTCGTTCGGGGTTTGGATTCCGGGTGATGGGTTCTGGGTTCCGGGTTTCGGGTGTGCAACGGGTGTGCAACGGCCTGCCCGGCGACTTAGGGGCCCATCATATGCTCCGAAAACCTGTTGCCTCGCTCCCGGGGTGTACATTCCCCCTTTCCCCCCTTCCCCGGCCGCTCCTTCTCTCAATTTTCCAACAACACCCTGAACCCGGCGTCAGACAATGACGTAGGCGTCATGTCGTGACTACGGAGTCACCTCGTGACTGGTACGTCACTTTGTTACATTTGCCTTAGCCCGTTGCCCGCATGTCCTCTTCTACGTCTCCCGACCTGTCCCGCCGCGAGCGGGAACGCCAGATGCGCCGGCGCGCCATGATTGACGCTGCGCAGTCCGTCTTTGCGGAGAAAGGCTATGCCCGTGCCACGTTGGACGAGATTGCAGAGCGGGCGGAGTTTGGGAAGGGCACGATCTACAATTACTTCGAGGGCGGCAAGGAAGACATCCTCTATGCCATTTTCGACAAGACCTACCGGGAGGTCGTCTCAATTATCGCAGAGACCTTTGCGGGAGACGATGAGGCACGACACCTGCGGGACCGATACCATGACCTTGTTGTGCGCGGCTTCGAGTTCTACGCCGAGCGCGAGGACCTGCTGATCATTCTGCAGAAGGAGGCGTACCGGATGGCGTTCAGCGACGATGCGGAACGCGCCCGCTATTTCCACCAATGGCACGGACGGATCCTCAAGGCCGCTCTGCCAGCGATCGAGCGCGCCATCGAACGGGACGAGATCCGCGACCTCCCGGCCACGGCCATCGCGCACATGCTGATGGAGAATCTCGACAACCTCTTAGTGCATCGCTCGCTAGCCCGCCGCAGCCAGGAGACACTCAACCCGTGCGACGCCGCGATGAGCGTGCACGACGACCCGCAACGGGCTGCGGATTTTCTCTCTACTATGCTCTTCGACGGCCTGTCGGACGCGGCGGCCGGTAACCCCTGACTCCTGCTCCACGTGCATCACCCGACCCGCTTCGCTCTTTTCTCGCCTGTCCACGCTGGCATGTCCCGCTTCACACCTCCCTTTTTCGCCACCGTCGCCGCTGCCGTGGTACTGGCCGTCGTCGTACTGCTGGTCCCCGACGACGCGGCCGCGCAGGAGACGCCGTCTGCCCCGGACAGCGCCGACGTGCTCTGGGTACGACAGAACCCCCTGGACGATGCACGGGTCGCCCCCGACGCGTCGGATGCAGACGCGCGAAACGCTATGGCGGCACACCTGGCCCGGAAGCTCGTCCGGTCGGGTAGCGGTCCGGACGAGCCCGCACCGGACACCTCCGGGACGACGGAAACCTCCCGATCCAATGCGCCGCGGGTCCTTTCGCTGCGTGACGCCGTGCAGATTGCCCTCCGCGAGAACTACGATCTTCGCCGCGCAGAGCTTGATGTACGAACGGCCACGGCACAGGTCAAAGAAGCCCGCGGCTCGGTGTATCCACGCGTGGACGTCAGCGGCAGCTACACCCGCAATATTGTTCAGGCGAACCCCTTTGCCGGAAGCGACGTGTCGAGTTTCCTCGGCGGCGGGGGTCAGGGCGACTGGGTCGCATTCAACGAGCGGGCACGCCAGGACGGCGACCCGTCTACCGAGCCCATCACATTCAACGAGTTCCTCCGCCGGCAGGAAGAAGC
>NZ_DAXETW010000056.1:0-12361 GCF_051155795.1 Longibacter sp. | reverse complement strand
GTGCGGCCCTGTTCGCGGTGGACGTGCTCGAGAAGATCGATGATCTGTTTGCCGGTGTCCGAGTCGAGGTTTCCGGTGGGCTCGTCGGCAAGGAGGAGCGGCGGATCCGTGACGAGGGCCCGTGCAACGGCCACGCGTTGCTGCTCGCCGCCGGACAGCTCCGAGGGCCGATGGTCAAGGCGGTCACCGAGGCCGACGACGTCGAGGGCGTCCGCTGCCCGTCCCGACCGATCGGCGGGTGCAACGCCGGCCAGGATGAGGGGCAGGGCGACGTTTTCCCGCGCCGTCATCGTTGGCACCAAATGAAACTGCTGGAAGATGATGCCGATCATGCTACGGCGGAAGCGGGCCTGCTCCGACCGGTTCAGCGAGCCGAGGTCCCAGTCGCCTACGTTGATCGAACCCGTTGTGGGCCGGTCCATGGCCGAGAGCAGGTGTAGAAATGTCGATTTTCCGGAGCCGCTGGGGCCGACCAGAGCGACGAACTGTCCGTCCGGGATGGTGATATCGATGTCCGTCAGCGCGGTCACGATTTCCGAACCCATCTCGTAGGTCCGGGCGACGTTGTCGAACGTCACGAGCGATGACGCGGGCGAGGAGGAGGCAGCTTCGGGGGAATCGACCGCAGGGGAAGAGGGCGTCGGCATATGAGTTGGAGGGCGCGAGCGGGTAACGAGGGCGTAAATGTACCTTGCAAACCGGAGCGGAGTTCGAGAAAATTCGGGTACGACCCGGTCCACCCGGTGAGTGTCCGATTTCTGTTGAACATTTTGACAACCGGGTCGCTGGCTGGAAGTTTTGACGTGCTGTCTGTATCCTCTTGCTCACGAACCGTGGATATCCGAATGCTTGCCGGTGCGGCCTCGCTCCGTTCCTGCGCCAGGTGCTGGCGGGAGGCAACGGCCGGTACGGATGTTCCTTCGACGCCCGCGATCTCATCTCCGACTGCGCCCCATGATGACCGACACACTTTCGCTTCGTTCTTCGCGATCCGCCCTGGTTGATCGCCTGCGCTCCGACGATGCGTCGGCCGCGCTGCAGGCCCTCGGCGTGGTCGGGTTTGCGCTGCTGACGGCCCTGGCCGCCGAGTCGAGTGTTCGGTTGTACCTCTGGGAGGTGCCGATCACGCTTCAGACCGCGGCGGTGTACGGCAGCGGGCTCTATCTGGGCTGGCGAAACGGCATGCTCGCGCAGGGGCTCTACCTGCTGCTCGGCATGTTTCTGCCTGTGTTTGCCGGGGACGGTTCCGGGCCGTCGTACCTGCTCGGCCTGATGTCGGCCGGATACCTGCTTTCCTACCCGCTGGCGGCAGCGGCAATCGGTTCCCTCTCCGAGCGGTGGAATTCGCTCTCCGGCTCAATGGTGTCGATGCTTGCAGGAGCGGCCGTCCTGTTCAGTGTCGGCGTTGTGTGGCTTCACTTTGCGGCCGGGCACGAGACCTGGATGCAATCGCTCGACAAAGGCTTCCTCCGCTTCGTGGTGATCGATGCGGCCAAGATCCTCTGCGTCGGCCTGCTCTACACGGGCACGCGGTCGTTCTTTACCACGAAAACGGACGACGAGTAGCCCGACCGGTTACTTTTCGGCACGACCCCGCGCCTCTTCCCATCCAGGGGAGGGGCGTTTTTTTGTTCCGGGTTCCGGGTTCCGGGTTCAGCGTTCCAGGTTCTGAGTTCTGAGTTCCGAGTTCCGAGTTCCGAGTTCTGGGTTCTGGGTTCTGGGTTCTTGGCGCTGAGAACCTTCACACGTTCACACGTTCACACCTTCACACCTGAAAACCGTCCTGCTTCGTCCGCCGCAGGCGGTGCGGGTAGGAACAGCCGGTTTTTCGGCGGGGTATCACGCCATCCGCGATTGCTTGCCAGGTCCATCTGCCGTATGACTCGTTCTGCTATTCATCGCTGGCTTTCCCGGCTGCTTATCGTTCTCGTCGTGGGGACGCTGGCGGCGGTGGGTACGGGCTCGTCCAGCCAGGCTGCACCGGTCGTCCAGCCGGCGGAGGCGGACACGGTGGCTGCTCGCGCAGGCGACTCTGTGTTAAATACGGCGTTCGTGCGCGAGCACGGGGCGAAGGGGCTCGAGCTTCTGTACAACATGCAGTTCGCGGAGGCCCGGCGGCACTTCGACAAGATCGACGCCCGCTACCCGAACCATCCCGTCGGTCCGTTCCTGAACGGCCTGAACGTGTGGTGGCGCATCCTCATCGACCTGCCGGACACGTCGCACGACGACGCCTTTTTCCGTGCGATGAACGAGACGATCGACCGCTGCGAGGAGATTCTGGATGAGGACCCGGACAACTTCGACGCGACCTTCTTCAAGGGCGCGGCCCTCGGGTTTCGTGGGCGGCTGCGGTCGAATCGCGGGGACTGGTTCAAGGCCACGCTCGATGGCAAGCGCGCCATCGGGTACGTGCGTGACGTGGCCCAGCAGGACCCCGACAACAACGATTACGTCTTTGGGAAAGGCATGTACGACTACTACGCCGCCATCATCCCGGAGGAATATCCGATCTCGAAGGCACTGATGTGGATGCTGCCGGACGGAGACCGGGAGCGAGGCCTGCGCCTGATCCGGCAGGCGGCCAACGAGGGCTACTACATCCAGACGGAGGCCATCTATTTCCTCGCGCAGATCTACTATCTGTACGAGAACGATTATTCGAAGGCCGTCGGCTACACGGGCGAACTGCGGAAGCGACACGACGACAACCCCTATTTCCACAACATGCACGGACGCATCCTTGCGCGCTGGGGTCGCTGGAAGCAGGCGAAGGATGTGTTCTCCGAGGTGGTCGACCGGCATGCTGCCGGGCAGGCCGGCTATAACCACCACATGGCGGAAGTGGCGCGCTACTATCTGGCGCGAGAGCGCATGATTCGGCGCGACTTCGACGGAGCGTTGCAGCATCTGGCCGCGCTTGAAGGCCTGACGAGCCGGGAGGGCAATACTGACACGAAGTTCAAGGCGCTCGGCTATCTGTATCAGGGAATGGCGTACGATGGGCAGGGGCGTCGCGATCTGGCCGTCAATCGGTATCGGATGGTGCTTCGGCTGGATGACTACGCAAACACGCACGATCAGGCCGAGCGGTACCTCGACGATCCGTACGGCCAGTGAACCGGACGAGACGGGCGATCTGGTCTTGTCTCGCGTGGCCATTTGCGAAATTGACGTGTACGCGGAGGCCGACCGGAGGTGGTGCGTACACGATGAACGTCGTATTTCCGGACAAACTGACGCACAACCAATGGTCGATGCATCCCCCAGCGCCATTCTCCCCGGTCGAATCTCGCTGCGGCCGGTGTGCCTGGTTGTCGCTGTCATCGTAGCCGCAGGCCTGCTGACCGCCTGTGACGATCGGTCGTCGGAGAAAAGCTACACCGACCGGATCACGAACGAACGCGTCTCCCGGGACATGGAGATGCGGGGGGACCGGAGCGTCATCCCGGCCAAGCAGCGGAAGTCGTTTCGTGGGCTGGAGTACTACGACATCGACAGCACGTACCGGTTCGTGCGTCCGGTCGACCGGCGGCCCCGGCCCGACACGGTGATGATGGCTGAAAGCACGGGGGGGGTGGCGGCACAGGTGCGCGTTGGGACCGTCTCGATCAACTTTCCGCAGCAGGCCGATACGCTGACGGTTTTCGAGGTCACCGAGGGCGAGGACCGCGGCCAGTGGTGGATCCCGTTTACCGACGCCACCAACGGCGGACCTACCTACCGACTCGGGCGCTACGTGGATCTTGAGAGAGCCGGCACGGACTCGGTGATCGTCGACTTCAACACCGCCTACAACCCCACCTGCGCCTACAACCCACGCTACGCCTGCCCGATTCCGCCCGATGCCAACGCCTTGCCCTTCGACGTCCCGGTCGGGGAGAAGAAGCCGGTTTTTTAGTTCAACGTTCAGGGTTCAGGGTTCAGAGTTGTTTCTCGTCGGGCGTTTCGGTGATCGATCGGCGGCTTCGCTTGGACGGGGACTCGGTTGAATCGATCCGCCGAACGATCAGCGCTGAACCCATTCGTATCCGTTGCAAACAAAGCTTGAGGGCGAGTCGTACTGATTCTGCGACGACTCATTACGATACACGGGGAGAGTGACTGGATATGCGCTTCCGTTATACCGACTGGGACCCCACGCGTCACGGCAGCGAGCAGCCGCTGTTTGATCAGCTGTACGACCTGTTTAAGAAGCTCCTTCAGCACACGGCGGGCGACGCGCAGGAGGCGCTGAACTGGCTGACGCAGCTCGACGATCAGTACGGGCTGACGGAGGGACACGAGGAGGGGATCGGCGACTTCATCGACGAACTGAAGAAGCGGGGGTACCTGCGAGACGACGAGGAATCCGGTACGGTCCAGATCACCGCCCGCACTGAACGCACGATCCGGCAATCCGCGCTGGAGGACGTATTTTCGCAGCTGCGTAAGCACGGGCGCGGCTCCCACCGGACGCCGCACATCGGGCAGGGGGACGAACGCCTTCCAGAGACGCGCCGATGGCAGTTCGGCGACGACGTCAATCGCCTGGACGTGACCAACACGCTCTCGAATTCGTTCAAACGATCGGGCATCGGTAAGGACTGGAACCTGTCCGAGGACGACTTTCGCGTCCACGAAACCGATCACCAGTCGACGATGGCGACCGTTCTGATGGTCGACCTGTCGCACTCCATGGTGCTCTACGGCGAAGACCGCATCACGCCGGCGCGGAAGACGGCGCTTGCTCTCGCCGAGCTCATCATGACGCGCTACCCGAAGGACACACTCGATGTGGTGGCGTTCGGCAACGAGGCGTGGGAGGTGAGCGTCAAGGATCTCCCCTATCTCGACGTCGGCCCGTACTACACTAACACCCGGGCCGGTCTGCAGCGGGCACGGGACATCCTGCACCGTCGGAAGAACCGGAACAAGCAGATCTTCATGATCACCGACGGCAAGCCCAGCTGTCACTTCGAGAACGGCAAGATGTACCGCAATGCCTTCGGGCTGGACCGGCGCATCGTCAACAAGGTTCTCGACGAAGGCGTGATGTGCCGCCGCGAGGGGATCACGATTACGACGTTCATGATCGCCCGCGACCCGTATCTGCAGAACTTCGTTCGCGAACTAACTGAGGCCAACCACGGACGCGCCTATTACGCCGACCTTGACAACCTCGGCGAGTACCTGTTCGAAGATTACGTCCGGAACCGGCGGAAACGCATCCGATAGACTGCCGGTTCGTATTCCCTATCCGAAAGCCGTCCCATCCGGGCGGCTTTTTTGGTTAGGAGTTCCGGGTTCAAAGTGAAGAATTCAGAGTGCTTCGTACCGAGTGCTGCATGCCGGACGCCGGGTGCTGTGTCTGACGTTCAGCTAAATACAACCCGGTACTCGGTACCAGCCTCCCGGCGCGACGCCACATTCAGGGCTACACCGAGTAACGTGAAAAGGACGAACGCGAAACCTACCAAAGCCTCCAACGCCCCGACCGCACCCACCCTTATCACCCGTAACTCGTAACCCGACAGGTTGCCACCCCCGCAGAGCCCCGCGAAGCAACTGCCTCAACCCTCCACCGCCCATGCCCGACCGCGTCCCCTTCCGTCCCAAGCAGAGCCTGGGGCAGAACTTTATCCACGACCCCAACATGATCGCCAAGATCGTGGATGCACTCGAGGCCCCGCCCGAGGCTGCGGTCGTCGAGGTTGGGGCCGGGACGGGGGCGTTAACCGAGCGCCTCGCCGCCAAATATGACAACCTGCTGGCCGTGGAAGTCGACAAGCGGGCCGTGGAGGTCCTCCGGGGCGCGCTGCCCGGCGTAGACGTGCGGGAAATGGACGTGCGCGACGTCGACTGGGCCGCTGTCGCCGACGAGCGCGGCGGGCCGCTCCACGTGATCAGCAACACGCCGTATTATCTGACCACCGAGATCCTGTTCGCGCTTCTCGAGGCCCGCGAGCATGTGGCCGAAGCGGTGCTCACCATGCAGAAGGAAGTGGCGGAGCGAATCGTTGCCGAGCCGCGGACCAAGGCGTACGGAATCTTGAGCGTGCTGCTGCAGCTCTTTGCTCGCCCCCGGTACGCGTTTACCGTTTCGCGCCACGTCTTCTACCCGCAACCTGACGTGACGAGTGCCGTTCTGCACGTAACCTTCGACGCGTCGGAAGAGCCCGAAGGCCTGTCGCTTGATGCGGTCCGGCCCGTCGTGCAGGCTGCGTTCAACCAGCGCCGCAAGATGCTCCGGAATAGCCTGAGTGCCTTTACCGAGGACCGCGATCTGCCCGAAGAGGTCGGCCGCAAACGCGCGGAGGCGTTGTCGCCGGAGGCATTCGCCGACCTCACCCGCTATCTCCGAGGAGAAGAATAGCCGCCGCGACTCCACGCGGGCACGACTTGATCGGGCAAACGGTAGGATGGCGTGGCCGCCATCGGCTCCCTGCTCCTCCGGCCGCCCCTCCGGCCGCCCCTCCGCGACCTGTAGCCTTCCTGCAAACCGCTCAACTGCATGCCCGCCGCGCCCGAGACTCCCATCGACGATCGTCCCGCCGGCCTGCTTGAGGTCGATGCCAGCCTGGTGGATGACATCACCGCGCTTCTGACCCACGGGCAGCGCGGCATGGTGCTGAACCTGGTCGCCGACCTCTATCCGGCCGACATCGCCCTGCTCCTGCGCCACGTCCCCTTCGATGAGGCGCGCCGCCTGCTCCGGTGGCTGCCACCCGATATCGCGGGCGACACCGTGGCCGAACTGGACGACACCTTCCGTGCGGCGCTGCTTGAAGACCTGCCGCAGCACAACCTAACCCAGCTTCTCGACGCGCTCGACACGGATGACGCCGCGGACGTGCTGGCCGACCTGCCGGAGCAGGTCGCCCTCGATCTTCTCCCCACACTCGAAGACACCGAGGACCTCACCGAGCTTCTCGACTACGGCGAGGAAACAGCCGGCGGGCTCATGGCCCGCGAGTTTCTCAGTATCCGCCCCGAGTGGACGTTCGCGGAAGCGACCGAGCAGGTGCGCCGCTCGTCCGAAGAAGTCGACGAGCTCTACACGGCCTACGTCACCGATGCTGATGGAACGCTCGTCGGCGTGCTCTCGCTCAAGCAGCTGCTCCTGTCGCCCGCCGACGCCCTCGTGCGCGACGTCATGGAAACGGAGTTCATCTCCGTCAACACCGGCGTCGATCAGGAGGAGGTCGGCCGCATCGTGCAGCGCTACGATCTGGTCTCCGTCCCCGTCCTCGACGAGCACGGTCGCCTTATGGGGCGCATCACGATCGACGACGTGGTGGACGTGATCCGCGATGAGGCGGAAGAGGACATCCAGATCATGAGCGGCCTGACCGGGGACGAGGGCACCGCCGACACCATCTTCCGCATTAGCCGCGGCCGCCTTCCGTGGCTGATTGTGGGACTGGTCGGGTCCGGCCTCTCCGGAAGCGTGATCACGACCTTCGAAGGCGCCCTGCAACAGGCCGTCGTGCTCGCCACGTTTATTCCCATCGTCACGGCCATGGGGGGCAACGCGGCGGTGCAGAGCGCTGCCATCGCCGTCCAGGGCCTCAGCAGCGGTGAGCTCTGGGTGGACGACATCTTCCGCCGCGTCGGAAAGGAAGTTGCGGTCGCCATGCTCAACGGTGCGGTCGTCGCTGCCCTTCTCTGTACGGCCGTTGCCGTGTTCAACCTGGGCGACCCCGGCCTGCTCGTCGCGACCCTCGGCCTGACCATGCTCGCCATCAGCATCACCGCCACGACGAACGGCGCGCTGATCCCGTTCATCTTGACCCGGTTCGGCATCGACCCCGCGAGCGCCATGGGCCCATTCGTGACCACCCTGAACGACATCCTCGGCCTGACCATCTACTTCCTCATCGCCTCGTATATTTACCTGTGAAGGGGGAACGGGGGACGGGTTAGAGGGGGAGAAAGGGAGAGGGGGAGAAAGGATGAGTATGTGTGTAGATATGTATGTTCTCAGCACCCCGGAACTCAGCCCCCGCAACCCAGCCCCCGAAACCCAGAACTCGGAACCCAGAACTCGGAACCCGAAATCTTGAACTTCTTGACATTTCCGTCGTGATCCCCGAAACTTCATCCAATCTGTAAATGCGCGGGGTTGGAAGCGCTGCCGCGCGCCATCATCAAGGACAACAGGGGGATGGATATGATGCGACGGGATACGATATGGAGGATCGGGGTGGTTGTGCTGACGCTCGTTCTGCTGAATAGCTGGACAGTAGCCCAGGCTCAAACGCAAATTGCGCAGGACGATGCAGAGAGCTACTCCGGTGGATTTGAAGGAACGAATGGGGGCACAGGATGGGATTCCGGCTTTCAGGCCAAATCGTTCGGGACGAATGATTCCGGTGGGACTTTTTTGGAGTCAGGTAATCGTTTGATTGGTGGTGGCCAGAGCTTTGCCATCTTCTCAGATGACGGATCCTCTGGTACAGGCTATGCAATCACTCGATCGGTTTCACTTACGGGCACAGACACATACCGTCTCGAATTCCGCATCCGGTTTGACCTTAATCCAGGAGCAGATCAGGTTGCGGGGTTTAACGTGAGCTCAATGGCCTCCTCGGGACAGACTGCCTGGGATGACGGAGAGGTGCTATTTCTCGGCACAGGTGGGGCCGGAATATGGCAGTACGACGTTGGCAATGGACTGGAAGCGATCTCCGATGGTAGTGGAGCAGATTTTCCGTTGAATGGCGGAGACATCTACAAGGTCAGCTTGGATATAACGACGAACTCAACCTCGGATATCGAGATATTTGTAGAGAATGAGTCTTCCGGTACGACCTCCAATGTTGAG
Organism: Longibacter sp.; assembly: GCF_051155795.1. Lineage (NCBI taxonomy): Bacteria > Pseudomonadati > Rhodothermota > Rhodothermia > Rhodothermales > Salisaetaceae > Longibacter > Longibacter sp. The sequence continues at coordinate 3,555 of NZ_DAXETW010000056.1, read as the reverse complement.
CAGGTGAGCATTCCCGGCGGTGTTGGTGATCTCGAATCCATCGGGTTTGCAAATGGGGTTGTTGCATCGTTTCAAAATCTGATATTCGATGATCTGTCAATCACACAGGGACCCACTACACCCATCCCCGTCGAACTCGCCGCGTTCGACGCGCTCGCGGATGGCCGCTCGGCGGTGCTGACGTGGAGCACGCTCTCGGAAACGAACAACGACCGGTTTGTGGTTGAGCACGCCGCGCCCGGTGCCGGATTCTCGCCGGCGGGCTCGGTGGAGGGGAACGGGACGACGACGCAGCGCTCCACGTATCGCTTCACGGTTGCCGATCTGGAACCCGGCACGCACCGGTTCCGGCTTCGCCAGTACGACATTGACGGGGCGAGCGAGTTGAGCGAGGCGCTTTCGCTCAACATTGGCGTCGACGGGCTGGCTGTCTCCGGTGCGGCTCCGCATCCGGTGCAGGGCGAGTCCGCCGTCAACATCAGCGTCGACAGCGCGTCGCCGGTACGGGTCGAGCTATTCAACCTGCTCGGCCAGCGCGTTCGCACGCTCTTCGACGGGACGGTGACGCCGGGGCGGGCCGAACGGGTCGCGATTCGAGGTGCGGACCTACCGAGCGGCACCTATTTCGTCCGGACGACCGCCGATGCGGGAAGCGATGTGCAGCGCATCACGATCGTCCGGTAGATCCGGGTGGATCGGGTGTTTCAACACGCGCGCCCTGGTCGCCCGGTGCGGGGCGGTGGGGGTGCATCGGTAGAAGCGGTGCACCGGCAACAGGAAGGATCTCGGGGTGAGAGGGGGTGGGCAGGATTACAGCGAGATGCGCCAATTGCTAAAGGGGGCACATGCACCGGATCGTAGATTCATTACCCGTCGGTGCGGATATCCGTCCGGCGGGACGATCCCCCCTCGTCCAACCGGTCTCCAACTGCTATGACTGCTTTCCTGAACTCGGCGCTGAATGCGGACGAGCGCTCCAGGATTGAAGCCCTGCGAACGATTTCCGCGTCGCTCCGCGATCTTCCCAGTCTCATCCGTATCGTCCGCTCGACCTATCGTGCCGGCGATCGTAAGCCGCATCTCGAGCCCGCGTACATCAACTGGGTTGAGCGGTATGTTCGGTTTTACCAGACGAAGCCGCTCGGCATGCTGGACGACCGGCACGTCACCGCATTCCTGACGCACCTGGCGCGTCGCTCCGGGATTTCGCCGTCGGATCAGGAGCAGGCGTTGGACGCCCTGCAGTTCTTCCACGAGAAGGTGTTGCACGCTCCGCTCGGTCCGATCGACGACTATACCCGCGTACATCGCCGCCGCCGTGCGTCATCGGAAGATGCGAGTGGACGATCGTTCTGGGACGTCGAAGACGCTACGCCAGAGACGGAATAACCGGGGGCTCTCCATCGCCGGCACGGGGCACCTCGGGCACGGTCATTCACGGGCACCTCTTTTCACCAGAATAGGCTCTCCGAACGATTCGGAGAGCCTTTCCTGTGCGAAGATGCCTCGTTTCCGGACAGCGTGGATAGACGGTTACTGAGGGAGCGCCTTGTCAACTGCGTCGAAGAAGCGCTCGACCCGCCGGGCGTTGACGCCGAGGTCGCTGTACCCGACGCGGCTTGCGCTGCGGACGTGGAGAGTGCTGCCCGTGCTCTCGCCGGCGGTAACGGCAACGTGGACGTCATCTTTGAACACGAGGGCCACCCGGTAAACGGCGTGGGCCGTACGGGCCCGCTCCTGGGTCTCGATCGAGGCCGGGCCGAGCCGGTTCAGTGCCGCCCGCGTGGCGGAAAATAGCGTGTCCGGATCCGTGTCGTAGGACCGTTGCGTCTCCTCGCAGTTCGGGGTATCGGGACAGGGCTGCAGCGGGGACGAGTCGGCCACGGGCTGGGCGTAAGAGGGAAGAGAGAGGAGGAGGGCACCGAGCACGACGAGAGGCGGTCGGACGAACCTATACGTCATCGAGAGAGCGATGGGGTGGACGTCGTCGGACGGGCGAGGGCCGCGATCGGCGAAGACGGGTCAGCGGTTACGCGACGGTATCGCGGCGGGATTGGCCTTGGTCGAGTCGAGGCCGCGCGCATCGTTGTACTTCGACGGGCACTTCACGAGGATGCTCTCCGCGATGAACGCGTCGTCTCCGGCGTAGCCTTCCACGACGACCTCTTCCGCTTCTTCAAAGTTTGCGGGTTTCGGGTTGGCGTACCGCACGCGGCGTACCGTCCCGTTCTTGTCGCGCATGTGGAAGATGAAGACGTTCTCCTGCCGGTCGTACTGCATCGGAAGGTCTTCCGCCCAGGTGCCCACGACGTGGGCCCGGGTACCGGTGGCCTCCGCCTTGGCGAAGTTCTGGTATCCGCCCACCTGAGAGCCGAAGTTGGCGAACAGCATTCCGCCGAAGCCGAGAATGGCGACAACGCCGAGGATCGTCTTGATTTTCATAACAGAAGCGAGGGTCGTGCAGTGGGGCGAGCCATTGAGGCGTCGGATACGCTTAACGGTCCTGTTCGATTTCGCGTTCCAGCGAACGAATGCGTCGATCCGTCCGGAAGAGGAAGGCGAGAATGGAGATCCAGATGATGAGGACGACGGCGAGGACAACCAGGATTTTTCCGTCGGCCGTCATCGTCTTCTCAAATCCCTGAGGCTCTTGGGTGGGGATATCACTCTCCGTGGTCCATGCCGTATCGAAGGCCGCTTCGTCCTCCCGGATCGCGAGGCCGGTGTCGGATTCCGGCACGGTATCCTGCTGGGCCGGGTCCGGGCTGGCATCGATCCGTGCGAACGGTAGCGTATGGGGAACGGCGGAATCGGGGAGAGGATGAATCGTCATCGAACGGGGATGTGACGCGCGGAATTCGGAGCAGGCGGGGCGGCGACGGGTCAGAGGTCGGGTTCGTCGCGAGCGTCGTCCTCCAGCCAGGCCACGCGAACGCGCTGGGTGTAGATCCACCACGCGAGTCCAAAGAACCCGAGGACGGCGGGATAGAAGATCCAGCGCATGGCCGGGGCGAGGTCCGTCTGGCTGAACGTCGGGCTTCCCTCCGCGCCCGGATGCAGGCTGTCCATCTGACGGGGAAGCACGTAGAGCAGGAAGGGCATCGTGACGACGGCGAACAGGTTGTACACGGCCGCGATGCGTCCCCGCTTCTCCGCGATGTCGATGCCGGAGCGGAGAACGAAGTAGGCGCCGTAAATCAGCAGGAGAATGGCGGCCATCGACTGCTTCGGGTCAAAGTTCCACCACTTGTTTGTGCCCTCATACCAGGTGAACCGGGCCCACATCATGCCGGTCGTGATCCCGATGATGCCGAAAAGCATCCCGACGCGGGCGGCTTCGCGGGCCCGAACATCCCGCAGGAGGTCACCGGTTTGCAGGAAGCGAAGCGAGTGGTACGCAGAAACCACCGTCAGTCCCATCAGCGAAAACCACATCGGGACGTGGAAATAGAGGTTCCGCGCCGTCTCCTCCAGGATCGACAACTGCGGGATCGTACCCAGAAGACCGGCGATGATCACGTACGTCAACGTCAGCACGACGAACGCACGGACGGC